>NZ_JAALDX010000192.1 GCF_014145095.1 Dietzia sp. SLG310A2-38A2
CGCGACGGGCCCGGCGGGTGCGACGACCGGAACGCCCGCGGCCGCGCCCGTGTCCGTGTCCACGCCCGCCGGCTCGACATCGGCCGGTCCGCCGTGCAGGTATTCGGGCTCGTCACCGATCTCGGCCTCGCCCAGGCCGATCCGCTCCTGGATCCGCTTCATCCACTTGGGCGCCCACCAACAGTCGGGACCCAGCATCTGCATGACCGCCGGCACCAACAGCATGCGTATCACCGTGGCGTCGATGATCAGGGCCGCGATCATGCCGAACGCGATGTACTTCATCATCACGATGTCCGAGAACGCGAACGCCCCGGTCACCACGATGAGGATCAGCGCGGCCGAGGTGATGATCCGGCCGGTGTTGGCCACGCCGCTGCGGATGGCCTCGGCGGTTCGGGCGCCTCGGGATCGCGCCTCGACCATCCGGGACACCAGGAACACCTCGTAGTCCGTGGACAACCCGTAGATGATCGCCATGAGCAGCACCACCACGGGCGAGGTGAGCGGCCCCGGGGTGAAGCCGAGCAGGTCGGCGAGGTGCCCGTCCACGAAGATCCACGTGAGGATCCCGAGCGTGGCGCCCAGGCCCAGCAGGTTCATGATCGCGGCCTTGATCGGCAACACCAGCGAGCCGAACGCCAGGAACATCAGGATGGTGGTGGCGATGATGACGTACAGGACGAACCACGGCAGGCCGTCGACCAGCGCGTCGACCGAGTCGGACTCCATGGCGGGGTTGCCACCCACGTGGACCTCGGTGCCGGCGGGGATCGGGAACTGCTGCAGGTATTCGACGGTCTCGGCCGGGGCGTTGCGGTCGACCAGGCCGGACTGCAGGACCACCACGTCACGGCCCTGTGCGTCCTGCTGTCCGGACCGGGCGAACTGGAACGGGCCGGTCAGACCGGGTGCGTTGTTGGCCTCGGCGCGGATCTGCGAGAGCGTGGTGCCGTCCGAACCGATCACGACGAGCTTGACCGGGTCGGTACGGGTGCCGGGGAAGTTCTGGTCGTACTGCTCCTGCGCGACGCGCGTGGTGTTGTCCGGCGGGAGGTAGGTCTCGTTGATGCCACCGAACTTGACCCCGGAGAACGGGATGATGAGCGCCACCAGGACCACCACGACGGGCACCGCCACCGCCACCGGGTGCTTCATGGAGAAGTCGGCCACCCGGCCGAACAGCCCGTTCTCCACCTGCTCACGGGTGCGGTGCCGCTGCAGCCGCTTGATGCCGAGCATGTCGACGCGGTGGCCCAGCATCACCAGCACCGCAGGGAGCAGCGTCACCGACAGCAGTGCAGCCAGGATGACGGCGGCGATAGCCCCGTAGGCCACGGACTTGAGGAAGTCCTGCGGGAATACCAGCAGCCCCGACAGGGTCACGCCCACCATGACGGCCGAGAACACCACGGTGCGCCCGGCCGTGGCGACGGCCCTGCGCACGGCGACGACCGGCGGGTACCCCTCGGCCATCTCCTCCCGGAACCGGCTCACCACGAACAGCCCGTAGTCGATCGCCAGCCCCAGGCCGATCAGCGTGACGACGTTCTGGGCGAACGAGTTGACCGGTGTGACCAGCGACAGCAGGTGCAGCGCGCCGATCGACCCGAGGATCGTCAGGACCCCCACGGCCACCGGGAGGAACGCGGCCACCACGCCGCCGAACACCACGATGAGCAGGATGAACACCAGGGGCAGCGCGATGAGTTCCGCGCGCACGAGGTCGGCGTCCATGCCGTCCTGCAGCGCCCCGGCGACGGCCTGGACGCCGGCGACGTCGGTCTGGATGCCGTCGACGTCGATCCGGTCCTCGATCACCCGGAAGTTCTGGAGGATCTCCTCCTCCTCGCCGGCCAGCTGGATCGAGGCCACCGCGATCCCCTCGTCCCTGTTGACCAGGGCCGGGGATTGGTTGTAGACGAAACTCGTCACACCGGTGACCTGGTCCGGGTACTCGTCGCGGATCGTGTCTAGCGAAGCCCGGACGGGGTCCTGGAACGCGGGATCGTCGACCGTGGTGCCCTCGGGGGCGTGGTAGGTGACGACGACGTCGCCGAGCGCGTCGCGGCCGTACGCCTCCTGCTCGAGCCGCTCGGCGGTCGCCCACCCGCTCTTCGGGTCCTCGAAGCCGCCCTGACCGAACGCGTTGCCGAACATGCTGCCCGCCACGCTGAGGACGGCCATGACCACGACCATGAAGACCAGGACCAGGACGCGGCGGTGGGCGACGAACCGCCCGAGTGAGTTGAACACGGCTGCGCGCTCCTAACGCGAGTTGAGCAGGGCGGTGAGCGGACGGAGCGGCTGCAGCCAGGCGCCCTCGTCGGGCAGGTTCTCGAGGCTGACCCGGGGCAGTGGCTCCCGGAACACGCCCGGGATCTCCTCGAGGTCGAGGAACCTGATCGTGTCGTGCTGGACGGCCCAGGTGGCGTGCTCCCGGAAACCGATGACGGTGACGGGGACCTCGTCGGCGAGCTCCTCCAGCGGTTCGCGGAACGCCTGGCCGTCGGCCGAGGCCACCACGACACCCGCGAGTCGACCGGATTCGGCGCGCCGGTCGATGTGCTCGAGCATGTCGTCGTCGACATCCGAGTCCTCGCTGGTCTTCGGCTTGGCAAAGACGGCGAAGCCGACGTTGCGCAGGGCCTCGACCCAGGGGCGGACGTTGTCCGAGGTGCCGGGGACGATGTTGGTGAAGACGGTCGCCTCGGCCTCGAGGGTGTCGTTGGTACTGACCGACAACTCGGCCGCGTACCCGAGCAGCCACCGCCCGAGCGCGTCGAAACGGGGGCGGTACACGGCCGTGGGCCGACCGCCGAGGATCGAGCCCAGGCCCATGTCGACGTTGGGTGCGTCCCAGACGAGCAGCACCAGGCCCGGGGCGTCGGGCGGCACCACGTCCGAGATCTCGGTGGCGTCCGGTCCGTCAGGTGGGGTCATCGTCTGCTGCCTCGGTCTTCTTGTAGATACGGGGTGGTCAGTCTCTACGACGCCAGAGGAACTCGTTGATCACTCGCTCCTCCTGCAGACCCTTGCCCTCGAACTTCGTCACGGGTCTTTTCAGACTGAACGGTACGTGTCCGGCCCCGGTCGTGGCGTCGAGCCGCTCGAGTGAGGGTTCCGCGTCACCGGTCTCGGCGATCCACCCGGCGTAGTCGACGTGGTCGGTGGCAACGTGGAGTACACCGCCGGGACGGAGGCGGGAGGAGATCAGTTCGAACGTGCCCGGCTGCAGGAGCCGCCGCTTGTGGTGGCGGGCCTTGGGCCACGGATCCGGGAAGAACACGCGCACGCCGGTCAGGCTCGCCGGCGCGATCATGTTGGTCAGCACGTCCACGCCGTCGCCGCGGATCATCCGGACGTTCTCGAGCCCCTCGCGCAGGATCATCCCCAGGAGCTGGGCCAGACCCGGCTGGTAGACCTCCACCGCGATCACGTCCACGTCCGGCTCGTCGGCCGCCATCGCCGCCGTGGACGTCCCCGTCCCGGAGCCGATCTCGACGATCAGTGGCGCGTCGCGACCGAACAGGGCCTGCGGGTCGACGAGTTCGTCCGCCACGTTGCGGCCGTAGGTCGGCCAGTGCTCCTCCCAGTTGCGCTGCTGCCCCGGACGCAGGGTGCCGCGCCGGAACCGGTAGGCCGTGACCCGGGGGAACAGACGCGGGTCGTGGTCGGGGGTCGTACCGTCAGGGAAGCCACCGCCACCGGTGTCACCGTCCGGCGTCGCGCCGTCCGGGGTCGCGCCGTCCG
>NZ_JAALDX010000193.1 GCF_014145095.1 Dietzia sp. SLG310A2-38A2
TCAACGCACGGAGACGGAGGAATCATCCCGGGGGAGGCCCGCGGCGATGTGTCGGGGCCGGATGCCACCATGGGGGCGTGGATGACGTGCGACGTGACCGGGAGTCGGCCCTCGACGGACTGGACCCCCAGCAGCGGCGGGCCGTCCTGGCGCCCCGCGGCCCGGTCTGCATCCTCGCTGGCGCGGGGACCGGCAAGACGCGCACGATCACCCGGCGCATCGCCCACCTGGTGACCACCGGACACGTTCGGGGGGACCAGGTCCTGGCCGTCACGTTCACCGCCCGCGCGGCCGGGGAACTGCGCATGCGGCTCGCCGGCCTGGGCGTGGCGGACGCCGGCACGGGGCCGGTCCAGGCGCGGACCTTCCACTCGGCGGCCCTGCGCAACCTCTCCTACTTCTGGCCGCGGGTCTACGGCGAGGAACCATGGCAGTTGCTCGACGGACAGTTCCGGGCGGTCGCGCAGGCGGTCCGCCGGGTGGGGCTGGATCCCTCGACGGAGACCATCCGGGACGTCCTCACCGAGATCGGCTGGGCCAAGTCCAGTCTGCTCACCCCCGACACGTACGCCGAGCGGGCGGTCGCTCTCAGTCGTGACCTCCCGGCCCCCGCCCCGGAGGTGGCACGGGCGTTCCGGGCGTACGAGGACCTCAAGGTGTCGGGCCCGGTCCGCATGCTCGACTTCGACGACCTGCTGGGGCACATGGCGGAACTGGTGGAGGAGGTCCCGGCGATCGCGGAGGAGTTCCGGGACCGCTACCGGTGCTTCGTGGTGGACGAGTTCCAGGACGTCACGCCCGCTCAGCAGCGCCTGCTGTCGGCCTGGCTCGGTCGGCGCGACGACCTCACCGTGGTGGGCGACGTCAACCAGACCATCTACTCCTTCGCCGGGGCGGACCCGGACTACCTGCTGGGCTTCGCCGAGCGCTACCCGGAGGCGACCGTCGTCCGCCTGGAGTCGGACTACAGGTCCACCCCGCAGGTCGTCGACCTGGCCAATGCGGTGATCGGGGCCGGCGCGGGGCGGTTCCGTTCGGCCGGTCTCACCCTCCGGGGAATGCGTCCGGCAGGGCCCGATCCCATACTCACCGAGTACCCGGACGAGGATGCGGAGGCGGAGGCGGTCGCGGGGGCGATCGCCGATCTGGTCCACGGTGGGCTCGACCCCTCGGAGGTCGCGGTCCTGTACCGCGTGAACGCGCAGTCGGAACGCATCGAGGCCGCGCTGGACGAGGTGGGGATCGGGTATCGACTCAAGGGCGGGGAGGGTTTCTTCGACCGGACGGTGATCAGGCGCGCGATGTCGACGATCGACAGACTGGTCGACGGCACGGACGAGGCGGTCACGGAGGAGCACTCCACGCTCACCGACCCCACCGACGTCGCGCGGGTGATCCGGGCGTCGCTGGAACCGTTGGGTCTCACGGCCGCCGAACCGTCGGGAACCCAGGCCAGGGAGAAATGGGAGTCGCTGACCGCGTTGATGGGCCTGGTGGAGGAGATCGCCACCACCGAGGAGCGCCCCGGGTTACTCCCGGTGGTCGCCGGGCTGAGAGCCCGCGCTGCCGCGAGGCACGCCCCGGACCAGCGCGGGGTCACCCTGGCGTCGTTCCACGCCGCCAAGGGGCTCGAATGGGATGCGGTGTTCCTCCTCGGGGTGCACGAGGGCAGTCTGCCCATCAGTCACGCGATCAAGGCCGGGCCGGACGCCATCGAGGAGGAGCGGCGACTGTTGTACGTGGGGATCACACGGGCACGGGAGCATCTGTCGGTCTCGTGGAGTCGCAGCCGTCGGGCCGGGGGCCGCGCCACTCGCCGGCCGAGCCGCTTCCTCGACCCGGTGCGCCCGGCCCCGGCGCCCGCCGGCACCCGCCAGACGACCGACTCGCAGGACAAGGGGCGCTGTCGCGGATGCGGGGAGCGGCTCACCGGGCCCATGCATCGCGCATTGGGATCGTGCCCAGACTGCTCGGTCGAGGTCGACACCGGGTTGTTCGAGCGGCTTCGCGACTGGCGGAGGGAGACCTCGGAACGCATCGGCAAGCCCGCATACACGGTGTTCACCAACGACACGCTCGCGCAGATCGCGCGCGAGCGCCCCTCGGACACCAGGACGCTCGGGCGCATCGGCGGGATCGGGGCACACAAACTCGGCGAGTACGGGGACGACGTACTCCGCCTGGTCAGGGAGGGCTGACCCTGGCCGATCCGGAGGTGCTCACTCCTCGTCGGGGAAGATCTCCGGCATCCAGCGCTGGACTATCTGCCGGTACGGGGCGGTCGCCTCGAGTTGGCACAACATGCCGACCGAGGCCGAGAGCACCCGGTGGATGAGGACGTATTCGCGGGGAAGCGTGAACGACCGAGAGGTGCGGAACTCACGGCCGGAGACGTCCCCGTACACGGCCATGATCCCCTGCATCCACTTCCGGTCGAAGTGGAACTCGGGCTTGCGCATCGGCTCGATGAAGGGGCCGAGGAATGCCATCGCGTCCTCGGGGTTCAACCCGCCCCGGCCCACGTACCCGGAGCGCGTCATGAGCGCGAGCAACTCCTCTGACTCCCCGGCCAGCGCGAGCCGCATCATCGAGGTGAGGACCGCGGGCATGCCCTCCGGCAGCGGGAGTGAGGCCCCGAAGTCCAGCACCACCATCCGACCGTCGTCCGCGAGGAGGAAGTTGCCGGGATGCGGGTCGCCATGCATCATCCGGGCGCGCGTGGGGGAGCAGAACTGGAACTCCGCCAGGAGTTCACCGGCCCGGTCGCGCTCGTCTTGCGTCCCACTCGCGGCGATCCGGCCGAGCGTGCGACCCTCGGCCCACTCGGTCACCAGGACTTTCGGTGCGGACGCGAGCACGGCGGGGACACGGATCAGCGGATCGTCGCGGAACGCGGCGGCAAACACCCGCTGGGTGTCGGCCTCACCCCGGTAGTCGAGTTCGGCCACGGCGCTGTCGTACAGCTCGTCGATGACCCCTCTGACGTCGGTGCCGGGGTTGAGGGGACGCAGGAGTGGCGCGAGACGTCGGAGCTGACGGAGGTCCGAGCGCAACGCCTCGTCGGCCCCGGGGTACTGGATCTTCACCGCCACCTCCCGACCGTCCGACCAGACCGCGCGGTGCACCTGGCCGATCGAGGCGGCGGCGGCCGCGGAGGTGTTGAACTCGGCGAACCGCTCCCGCCACCGAAGTCCCAGTTGTGTGTCGAGGACTTTCTCGACCTCAGCAGGGGGCAGGGGAGGAGCCTCGGCCTGGAGCTTGGTGAGCGCCTCGCGGAACGGACCCGCGTACTTGTCGGGCATCCCGGCCTCGAACACGCTGAGGGCCTGCCCCACCTTCATCGCCCCGCCCTTGAGCTCTCCGAGTACGGCGAAGACCTGGTCGGCCGCCTGGTCGGCCAGCTCCTCGGTCAACACGCCCTCGCCCCTGCCCAGAGCTCGACGGCCCAGCGACCCGGCGGCTCGTCCGGCGATTCCCAGGGGCAGGCCTGCGAGGCGCGCTGCTCGACGGGATGAGGTGCGGGGGAGATCGGACACGCCTCCAATCATGACAGAGGATCCCGGTATGTCGCCGCGCCGCAGGTACAGCGATCGGAGGCCGGCCACTCCAGTCTCTTCCACAGCCCCTCGGCGGGATTGATCTCGACGGACGCCCCGACGGTCTGGAGGGGACGATCGGGCTCACGGCTGGCGGAGACCTCGGCGAGGACCAGAGCCGCTGCCGCGGTGAGCGCGGGCACGCCGGCAGCGGGGGACCTGCCGACGAGTTGGGCGGCCACGAACGGCCACCGCGGGTCACGCCCGGCGCGGAACAGGTCGACGCACCGCAGACACGGACTCGCGCCGGGGATCACGGTGGGGCCCACCACCACCCGTCCGTCGCGGGAGTACACGTGGAGATGGACCTGGCCGGATCGGGTGAGAGTGGAGGCCACCACGGGATCCACCGAGATCGAACCGGTCAGGATCACCAGATCCGGTGTCGGGCCGCGCCGGGTCCAGGGTGGACGGTCGCGGTCGAAGGCCAGTCCCGGATCAGGCCCGGTCGTGACCCGGCAGCCGTTGACCGACAGCGGTCCGCGCAGCACCTCCGACACCTGACCCCTCCCGAGGATGTGGACCTGGCGGATGGCGGTCGGCCTCGGGGCCGGCACCGGCTCCGGGGATGCGGAGCCCGGGCTGATGAGCCGGACGTGACCGAGTTCGGCCAGACGGACCAGGATCCTGGCGACGGAGGGCAGGTCTGCGGGGTCGACCCCCGCCCGGGTGGCGGCGTCGTCGAGCTCGGTTCCCCCCTCGAGTTCGAGGAGCAGCGTGGCCAGGCCCCTGGGTCCGCACGACGTGGGGGCGGCCACTACGACCGCACGGTCCGGAGCCAGTCCCACCTGCACAGAGTCGTGGTCGCGCACCACCACGACGGTCCCCGCCCGCAGGACGGCCCGGACGGGGTCCCGGGAGGCGGGCGCGCTGACTGGGGGAGCCTGGGGCGGGAGGACGACGGAGCCGGTCGCTGGTGACACGGGCACATCGTA
>NZ_JAALDX010000194.1 GCF_014145095.1 Dietzia sp. SLG310A2-38A2
GGTCGACGACGACGAGGTGCTCCGCGGCTCGGGCGACGGATCGGTCCTCGACGAGTTCCGACGACTCGTCCTGTCGGCCTGCATCGCCCACGGCGACGGCCTGGTCTCCGGCGCGTTGGACATGACCGCCGACTACCTCAAGGAGCGGGTGCAGTTCGGCAAGCCGCTCGGCTCCTTCCAGGCGGTCCAGCAGGAGCTGGCCGACGTCTACATCATCTCGCGCACGCTGCACGTGATCTCGCAGTCGGTGACCTGGCGGGTCTCGGAGGGGCTCACCGGCCCGGCGGACCGCTACGCCACCGACCCGACGATCGGCGCGTACTGGCTGGCCGCCGAGGGACCGCGTGCGGTGCAGATCCTGCACCACCTGCACGGCGGCGTCGGGGTGGACATCACGTATCCCATGTTCCGGTACTCCTCGGCCGTCAAGGACCTGGCCCGCTTCGTCGGTGGCGCGCAGCTCCACCTGGACGACCTCGCCTCGGCGGTGGCGTCCGACCCCGTCGAGCACGTGGCGCCCGCCGCCACCGACGCCAGTGCAACCCCGGACGGCACCTTCATCGACCTCACGGGAGACCAGCGGGCGCTGCAGGCCGAGCTCCGCGAGTACTTCTCCACCCTCATCTGGCCCGAGGAGGCGGCGGACATCGCCACCACCCGCCACGGCGACACCTACGCGGAGATCATCACGCGAATGGGCCGGGACGGGTGGCTGGGCGTGGGGTGGCCCACCGAGTTCGGTGGCAAGGGTTTCGGCCACATCGAGCAGCTGCTCTTCACCAACGAGGCCATCCGCGCGGACGTCCCGCTGCCGTCGGTCACACTGCAGACCGTGGGGCCGACCCTGCAGAAGTACGGCTCCGAGGTGCAGAAGGAGAAGTTCCTTCCCGGGATCCTCGACGGCTCGATCCACTTCGCGATCGGCTACTCCGAGCCCGACGCCGGCACCGACCTCGCCGCGCTGCGGACCACCGCCAGGCGCGACGAGGCCACCGGCGACTGGATCATCAACGGACAGAAGATGTGGACCACCGGCGGACATCACGCCGACTACATCTGGCTGGCGGCCCGCACCGGCACCCCGGACTCGCGGCACCGCGGGCTGACCATCTTCATCGTCGACACCTCCGACCCGGGGTTCTCGTTCACCCCGATCATCACCTGCGACGGCGCCCACCACGTCAACGCCACCTACTACTCGGACGTGCGCGTCCCGGCGGACATGGTCGTGGGCGAGGTCGACGGCGGGTGGAAGATGCTCACCACCCAGCTCAACCACGAGCGCGTCATGCTGGCCCCGTCCGGTCGACCGGGCGGGTACTACGACGAGCTGGTCGGCTGGGCACGGGGCACCGGCGCCGACGGGGTCCGTCACCTGGACCGGCCCGAGGTGCGGCGCGGGCTCGCCGAGATCTTCGCGTTCGTCCGGCTCAACGAACTGCTCAACTGGCAGGTCTCCTCCGCCGGGGAGAACCCCTCGATGGGCGACTCGGCGGCGTCCAAGGTGTTCTCCACGGAGAAGATCCAGCACGTCGGCCGGATCATCGAGGAGCTGCTCGGTCGCTTCGGCGACCCCACCGATCCCGACACCGCCAGACTGCAGCGGTGGTTCGACATGATGAACAAGCGCAACGTCGTGATCACCTTCGGAGGCGGCGTCAACGAGGTCATGCGCGAACTGACCTGCATGGGCGGCCTCGGGATGCCCCGCACCGCCCGCTGACCAGACCCCCTGTCAGCACGCCCACGAACAAACGAGAAGGCACCCATGAGTGACGAGCAGGCCGCCCGCATCCTGGCCGCCGCCGAGGAGGTCCGCGCCTCCGGCGGCAGCGCGCGCCGCGCGGGCC
>NZ_JAALDX010000195.1:0-6229 GCF_014145095.1 Dietzia sp. SLG310A2-38A2
ATGACGCTCATGGCGACGGACAGCCCGACGGCGGCCATCCCGGCCAGTGCGGTCACGGCCACCGCGGCGACCTGCTCGGCGGTCGCGGCGTTTTCCGGGCGGCGGGTCCCGCCGAGACCGTGCCTGCGATCGACCTCCTCGAGCGCGCGGAGCATCTCGTCGGGGTCACCACCCTTGTCCGGATGATGGCGCAGGACGGCCTGGCGTCGATCCCGCTTGTAGGCGGCGGGGTCGCGTGGTTCGCGTCGACTGTTCACGTTCTGCTCTCCTGGGGGACGAGGCGCGTGTGCGCTGATGCCTCGACGCTACCGAAGTCGCGGCACGCGGCGGGCGGCTTCCCCGACCGGTCGGCATAGGCGATTTTGATCCCGTGGGGTGTGTGCGGCATACTGGTCGAGTTGCCCGGACAAGGCGGCGAATCCGTGTGGCCCTCGGGCCCAGGGGTAGCCGGGTTGGTCGGGCGAGCACGACCGGGGCGGGTGAGCGATCACCCGCCGGAAAAGTGGGAGGGCGACACGCCCGACCGCGTGGACGCGTCGTGACACGTCAACAGCGGCAGCGGATCGGTTCCGCCGTCACCCTCGCCTCGCGGGAGTCCGGCACTCCGTCCTCTGGAGGTCTCGTAGTCGTGTCACGTTCGTGAGCGCGCGACGACGGTCCTCCACGACGAAGCACCGATGCACGTGACCGGGTGGTAGACGGTCTGACGGTGTCACGTATGACAAGCGAACACAGAAGTGTCCCCCGCGCAGCGAGGGCGCTCACGACAGCCGCCTTCACGGGCGGGGGGAGAATGAGGACGAAGTGGCGGGACAAAAGATCCGCATCCGGCTCAAGGCCTATGACCACGAGGCCATAGACGCCTCGGCGCGCAAGATCGTCGAGACGGTCACCCGTACGGGAGCTCGTGTCGTCGGCCCGGTGCCGTTGCCGACCGAGAAGAACGTGTATTGCGTCATCCGCTCGCCGCACAAGTACAAGGATTCGCGCGAGCACTTCGAGATGCGCACCCACAAGCGGCTGATCGACATCCTCGACCCCACGCCCAAGACCGTGGACGCGCTCATGCGCATCGACCTGCCTGCCAGCGTCGACGTCAACATCCAGTGACCTCCGACCGAGCAGCGGTCAGCAAGCAACGTGCAGCGGAGACAGTGAACAGATGAGTACTACCGAGATCAAGGGAATCCTGGGCGCGAAGCTCGGCATGACCCAGGTCTTCGACGAGAACAACCGGGTCGTCCCGGTTACCGTCATCAAGGCCGGGCCGTGTGTAGTCACCGGGATCCGTACAGAGCAGACCGACGGCTACAACGCCGTCCAGATCGCGTTCGGCGCGATCGACCCCCGTAAGGTCACCAAGCCCGTCACGGGCCAGTTCTCCAAGGCGGGTGTGACCCCGCGTCGCCACCTCGCGGAGATCCGGCTGGACAACGCGGAGCAGGCCGGAGCCTTCGAGCTGGGCCAGGAGCTCGGCGCGGACGTGTTCGAGGACGGCGCTTTCGTCGACGTCACCGGCACCTCCAAGGGCAAGGGCTTCGCCGGCACCATGAAGCGTCACGGCTTCCACGGACAGGGTGCCTCGCACGGTACCCAGGCCGTGCACCGCCGGCCCGGTTCCATCGGTGGCGCGTCCACCCCGGGCCGTGTGTTCCGGGGTAAGAAGATGGCCGGCCGCATGGGCAACGAGCGCGTGACCACAATGAACCTCAAGGTCCACAAGGTCGATGCCGAGGCCGGCGTCCTCCTGATCAAGGGAGCCATCCCGGGTCGTAACGGCGGCCTCGTGATGGTCCGATCCGCAGTGAAGGGCGGTGCGCGCGCATGACCACGACGGAGAACACCGTGAATCTCAAGCTGGACGTCCGTACCCCGGCCGGTTCGGCCGACGGGTCGGTCGAGCTCCCCGCCGCGATCTTCGGCGTCGAGCCCAACCTGGCCCTGATGCACCAGGTCGTCGTGGCGCAGCTCGCCGCAGCGCGGCAGGGTACCCACTCGACCAAGACCCGCGGCGAGGTCCGTGGCGGTGGCCGCAAGCCGTTCCGCCAGAAGGGCACCGGCCGCGCACGCCAGGGCTCGACCCGCGCCCCCGCCTACACCGGTGGTGGCACGGTCCACGGACCGAAGCCGCGTGACTACTCGCAGCGCACGCCCAAGAAGATGAAGGCCGCCGCCCTCCGCGGTGCCCTGTCCGACCGGGCCGCCAGCGATCGTATCCACGTGGTCACCGAGCTCGTCGAGGGTCAGACCCCGTCGACGGCGGGCGTGCGGGACTTCCTCGGAAGCCTGTCCGGTCGCAAGAAGTTCCTGCTCGTGGTCGGCCGCGAGGACATCGCCGCATGGCGCTCGGTGGGCAACCTGGACCACGTCCATCCCATCGCGCCGGATCAGCTGAACACCTACGACGTGCTGCGTGCAGACGATGTCGTGTTCACGGTGGAGGCTCTGGACGCGTTCGTCTCGCAGGCCAGCAAGCGTGCTGCAGGCACGGATAACACCGCCGCGAAGGAGGCCGACAAGTGAGCACCGTCGCCGATCCCCGGGACGTGATCCTCGCCCCCGTCGTCTCCGAGAAGGCCTATGGCCTGCTCGAGCAGGGCGTGTACACGTTCCTGGTCGCCCCGGACGCCAACAAGACGCAGATCAAGATCGCCCTCCAGGAGATCTTCGGCGTCACGGTTGAGTCCGTCAACACCGCCAACCGTCAGGGCAAGCGTAAGCGCACCCGCACCGGGTTCGGACAGCGCAAGAGCACCAAGCGCGCCATCGTGACCCTTGCGGCCGACAGCAAGCCCATCGAGATCCCGGGTCTGACCGCCTGACGGCGGGAAGAGTTAAGGACGAGAGAACCTCATGGCTATCCGCAAGTACAAGCCCACGACGCCCGGCCGTCGCGGCTCGAGCGTCTCGGACTTCGCCGAGATCACGCGCTCGACGCCCGAGAAGTCGCTGCTTCGCCCACTACACAAGACCGGTGGCCGTAACGGTCACGGTCGCATCACCACCCGCCACAAGGGTGGTGGACACAAGCGCCAGTACCGCGTCATCGACTTCCGTCGTAACGACAAGGACGGCGTCGACGCCACCGTCGCCCACATCGAGTACGACCCGAACCGCACCGCGAACATCGCCCTCCTGCACTACGCGGACGGCGAGAAGCGGTACATCCTGGCCCCGCGCAACCTCAAGCAGGGCATGAAGATCGAGTCGGGTGTCGGTTCCGATATCAAGGTCGGCAACAACCTGCCGCTCCGCAACATCCCCGCCGGCACCGTCGTGCACGCCGTGGAGCTCCGTCCCGGAGGCGGTGCCAAGATGGCTCGCGCCGCCGGTGCCGGGATCCAGCTGCTCGGCAAGGAGGGCGCGTACGCCTCGCTCCGCATGCCGTCCGGTGAGATCCGCCGGGTCGACGTCCGCTGTCGCGCGACGATCGGCGAGGTCGGCAACGCCGAGCAGGGGAACATCAACTGGGGTAAGGCCGGCCGCATGCGGTGGAAGGGCGTCCGCCCGACCGTCCGCGGTGTGGTCATGAACCCCATCGACCACCCACACGGTGGTGGCGAGGGTAAGACGTCCGGTGGACGTCACCCCGTCAGCCCGTGGGGCCAGCCCGAGGGCCGGACCCGCAAGCCCAACAAGGCGAGCGACAAGATGATTGTCCGTCGCCGTCGCACCGGTAAGAAGCGTTAAGGAGGGAAACTAGGATGCCTCGTAGTCTCAAGAAGGGTCCGTTCGTCGACGAGCACCTCCTCGCGAAGGTGGACGCGCAGAACGACAAGGGTACTCATCAGGTCATCAAGACCTGGTCGCGTCGCTCGACGATCCTGCCCGATTTCATCGGCCACACGTTCGCCGTCCATGATGGCCGCAAGCATGTGCCCGTGTTCGTGTCCGACTCCATGGTGGGTCACAAGCTCGGCGAGTTCGCGCCGACGCGCACGTTCAAGGGGCACATCAAGGACGATCGGAAGAGTAAGCGCCGATGAGCACTGATACCAGCAAGACCGCCGAAGGCACGGTGCAGGACGAGCAGCAGCTCACCGCCCGGGCCACCGCCAAGTTCGTCCGCGTCACGCCCATGAAGGCGCGTCGTGTGATCGACCTGATCCGGGGCAAGGACGCCTCCGACGCGTTGGACATCCTGCGGTTCGCACCGCAGGCCGCCAGCGAGCCGGTGGGCAAGGTCCTCGCGTCCGCCATCGCGAACGCCGAGAACAACCTCGACCTGGATCCCCGGACCCTGGTCGTGTCGGCTGCGTTCGCCGACGAGGGCCCGACCCTGAAGCGGTTCCGTCCGCGTGCCCAGGGTCGTGCGTTCCGAGTGCGTAAGCGCACGAGCCACATCACCGTCGAGGTGACCAGCGTGCCCGAGAAGGCCGGTTCCGCCGGTCGGGGTCGTCGTAACCAGGGAGGTGCCCGCTAAATGGGACAGAAGATCCAGCCGCACGGCTTCCGTCTCGGCATCACCTCGGACTGGACGTCCAAGTGGTACGCCGACAAGCAGTACGCGGACTACGTCGCCGAGGACATCAAGATCCGTCAGCTCCTGTCCAAGGGCATGGAGCGGGCCGGCATCTCGGGCGTGGACATTTCCCGTACCCGTGACCGCGTCAACGTCGACATCCACACCGCCCGTCCGGGCATCGTGATCGGTCGTCGTGGCGCCGAGGCCGACCGTCTCCGCGGCGAGCTCGAGAAGCTCACCGCGAAGCAGGTCCACCTCAACATCCTCGAGATCAAGAACACCGAGGCCGACGCCCAGCTCGTAGCCCAGGGCATCGCGGAGCAGCTCTCCAACCGCGTGGCCTTCCGCCGCGCGATGCGGAAGGGCATCCAGTCCGCGATGCGTCAGCCGCAGGTCAAGGGCATCAAGGTGGTCTGCTCGGGTCGTCTCGGCGGTGCCGAGATGTCGCGTTCGGAGCGCTACCACGAGGGTCGCGTCCCGCTTCACACCCTGCGTGCCGAGATCGACTACGGCACCTACGAGGCCAAGACGACCTTCGGTCGCATCGGCGTCAAGGTGTGGATCTACAAGGGTGACGTGGTCGGCGGGCGTCGCGAGTCCGATCAGTACGCCCAGTCCAGCAACCGCGGCGGTGCCGACCGAGGGCCGCGCCGCGAGCGTGGCGCAGGCCGGCCGCGTCGTTCCGGCGCCCAGGGCACCACGGCCACCAGCACCGAGACCGGCCGCGCCGGTTCCGGTCCGGCTGCCGAGGCCCCCGCCCAGGCTCCGCAGAATCAGACCAGGGAGGCGTGACAGTGCTTATCCCCAAGCGCGTCAAGCACCGCAAGCAGCACCACCCCGGCCGTAGTGGCGGGGCCAAGGGCGGCACCAAGGTGACGTTCGGTGAGTACGGCATCCAGGCTCTCGAGCCGGCGTACGTCACCAACCGTCAGATCGAGTCCGCGCGTATCGCGATCAACCGCCACATCAAGCGTGGCGGCAAGGTGTGGATCAACATCTACCCCGATCGCCCGTTGACCAAGAAGCCCGCCGAGGTCCGGATGGGTTCCGGTAAGGGATCCGTCGAGTGGTGGGTCGCGAACGTCAAGCCGGGTCGCATCCTGTTCGAGATGTCGTACCCGAACGAGGAGACCGCACGCGAGGCGCTGCGCCGCGCGCAGCACAAGCTCCCGTGCAAGACCCGCATCGTGACCCGGGAGGAGCAGTTCTGATGGCTAGTGGAACCACCGCCCCCGAGTTGCGTGAACTCGATGCCGATGCGCTCACCGCGCGTCTGCGTGAGGCCAAGGAGGAGCTGTTCAATCTGCGCTTCCAGATGGCCACCGGTCAGCTGACCAACAACCGTCGCCTGCGGGTCGTCCGTCATGACATCGCACGCATCTACACCGTCATCCGTGAGCGCGAGCTCGGGCTGTCGGCGGCGCCGGGTGATGCCAAGTGAGTGACAAGGAAGCAGCCGTGACTGAGGCCAGCGAGAACACCGAGCGCAACAGCCGCAAGGTGCGGATCGGGTACGTCGTGTCCGACAAGATGGACAAGACCATCATCGTCGAGCTCGAGGACCGCGTGAAGCACCCGCTCTACGGCAAGATCATGCGCCGTACCGAGCGTGTGAAGGCGCACGACGAGACCAACAACGCCGGCGTCGGCGACCGCGTGCGGATCATGGAGACCCGCCCGCTGTCCGCCACCAAGCGGTACCGCCTCGTCGAGGTCCTGGAGCGCGCGAAGTAGGAATACCGCTCCGCTACACCTGTCGGCCCA
>NZ_JAALDX010000195.1:6301-20288 GCF_014145095.1 Dietzia sp. SLG310A2-38A2
TTCGGCGTCCGAGGATGTAACACAATCGGCGTCGTGATACGACAAGTCAGTATTGTGTCATCGGCTACCGAGCCGGAGGTCACCCTGCGGCCCGGGGCGCCAGTTCCCGTGGGCCGCGTCGCGTACGAGGACAGGAACGGGATATGACGAAACGGCCGGGGACAGATCGAGACGGCATCGAGCGGCATCAGATCGAGGGGCCCGGAATCGAAGGGCCCGGGGGAGTGACGCGTCGGCGTCACCGCGCTGCGCTCCGCGGGACGACCGTGGCCGCGGCGGCCCTCCTCATCGGTTCCGGTGCAGGTGTGGGCGCGGCCGGTGCGCAGAGCCTGGATCCCGGGTCCCTCGTCCCGAGCGTCGCACCGGGGAGCCTGTTCGGGGTTCCGTCGTTGAGCGTCGCCGCCCTGACGCAACTGGGTGCTCCCATCCCGTTGACGTCAGTGCTTGGCTCAGTGGCGGCCGTCGGGTCCGGCGACTTCCCGCGCCCCGGTAGCTCACAGCCTCCCGCAGGTCCCGTCTCCACACGGGACGGCTCCATCACGCAGACGACGGTTCGCCACGTCGGCCCGTTGTTCCCGGGATCTCTGAACCCCGTGGACCGACGGGCTGAGGTCTGGACCGTCACCTCGGCCTCCATGCAGCGCACCGTGCGGGTCGAGGTGTATCGGGCGCCGGACGGTGTGGACGCCCCCAACGTCTACTTCTTGGACGGGGTGGGAAGTGAATCCCCGTCGGGGTGGAGCACGGGGATGGGCTGGGGGGACCCGGCGCTGCGCGACCGTCAGGTCAACGTGATCGCGCCGACCGGTGCTCCGGCGTCCATGTGGTCCGACTGGCAGGCCGACGACCCCGTCCTGGGACCGAACATGTGGGAGACCTTCCTCATCGACGAGCTCCCACCCCTCCTGGAGCAGGGCTTGGCCGGTTCGGCTGCTCCGCTCGCGCACAACGGCAGCTGGGGCGCGATGGGAGTCTCCATGGGCGCCTCGGCGGCGGTCCACCTGGTCAACACCAACCCGGGGATGTTCGACGCGGTCGCGGGGATCAGCGGTGCGTACTCCACGACCGACGAGCTGGGGTACCAGTACGCGCGGTTGACCGTGGCGGCCCGCAACGGCGACGCCACCAAAATGTGGGGCCCACGAGGGTCCCAGGCGTGGCAGGACCACGACACTGTCGCCGACCCGTCCGGGCTCGCCGGGAAGACCGTCTACCTCAGTGCAGCCACGGGCCGGGTGGGCTCGGCGGAGCTCGGGCACTTCGGCAGCAACGAGATGATCCTCGTGGACGGGCACGTCCTCGAGAAGGGGTCCTACGAGAGCACCCGGAACCTCGAATCCGCCCTGGCCGGTGTCGCGGCGGTCGACCTGCGGATGAACTACATGCCTACCGGGATCCACAACTGGCCCGTGTTCGTCACCCAGATGCTGCCGGGCATGGACCACATCCTGTCGGGTCTGGCGCCGGCGGTGCCGAGCCTCCGTGGGGCGTCCGGGGGAGTGGACCCGAGCTCCGCCGGCTCGTCGGGCTCGTCGGGGTCGGCCGGCTCGACCGGTTCCCTCGGCAGCTGAGGTGGATTTGGGGCTCGGGAGCCGGGACCCCTACACTGGAACAGTTGCCCGTGGTATCCGCGTCGAGAGACCGGGTGCGGGTGACGTGGCCGCGTGTGTCGGGTCGGAATCCGGCACACATCAACAAGCCTGGTCAGGAGAACCATGATCCAGCAGGAGTCGCGACTCAAGATCGCCGACAACACGGGTGCCAAGGAGATTCTCTGCATCCGCGTTCTCGGTGGGTCCAAGCGTCGCTACGCAGGCGTGGGCGACATCATCGTCGCCACCGTCAAGGACGCCATCCCCGGTGGCAACGTCAAGAAGGGTGAGGTCGTCAAGGCCGTCATCGTGCGCACCGCCAAGGAGCGCCGTCGCCCGGACGGCTCGTACATCAAGTTCGACGAGAACGCCGCCGTCATCATCAAGAACGACAACGACCCGCGTGGAACCCGCATCTTCGGGCCCGTCGGTCGCGAACTGCGCGACAAGAAGTTCATGCGCATCGTCTCGCTTGCTCCGGAGGTGCTCTGACATGAAGGTCCACAAGGGCGACACGGTGCTCGTCATCGCCGGCAAGGACAAGGGCGCCAAGGGCAAGGTCATCCAGGCCTTCCCCGCGCAGGAGAAGGTCCTCGTCGAGGGCGTGAACCGCATCAAGAAGCACACCGCCAACTCGGCTGCCGAGCGTGGTGCCTCCTCCGGTGGCATCGTCACGCAGGAGGCCCCGATCCACGTGTCCAACGTGATGGTCGTGGACGCCGACGGCGCCCCGTCGCGCGTCGGAATCCGCACCGACGAGAACGGTAAGCGCGTCCGTGTCTCGCGCAAGACCGGGAAGGACCTGTGACCATGACCGAAACCGCACTTCCCACCGGTTACACGCCGCGTCTCAAGGCACGGTACGGCTCCGAGATCAAGCCGGCCATGAACGAGACGTTCGAGTACGCGAACGTCATGCAGATCCCGGGCGTCGTCAAGGTCGTCGTCAACATGGGTGTCGGCGACGCCGCACGTGACGCCAAGCTGATCAACGGCGCCATCACCGACCTGACGCTGATCACCGGCCAGAAGCCGCAGATCCGTCGGGCCCGTAAGTCCATCGCGCAGTTCAAGCTCCGCGAGGGCATGCCGATCGGCGCGCGTGTGACGCTGCGCGGTGACCGCATGTGGGAGTTCCTCGATCGTCTGACGACGATCGCCCTCCCGCGAATCCGCGACTTCCGTGGTCTGTCGGGCAAGCAGTTCGATGGTCACGGCAACTACACCTTCGGGCTCAACGAGCAGACCATGTTCTACGAGATCGACGTGGACAAGGTCGATCGCCCCCGGGGCATGGACATCACGGTCGTCACGACCGCGACGAACGACGAAGAGGGTCGGGCGCTGCTCAAGCACCTCGGCTTCCCCTTCAAGGAGGACTGACCTTCCGGTCAGGGCCGGACCGGCCGTCCGCGCCGGGGCGCCGCATCAGCGGGTCCCCGGCGACGGGCAGACGGCCCAGCCGTCTGGTCGCGACTGACGAGAAGAGCGTCATGCGCGGCGGGTTCCCCTCCAGATCGTCAGACGATCGGCGGGCCCCACACAACAGAACATTCGAACTCTTCGTGATAGGCCCACGACGGACACCGCCGACCCACAGGTCGACCGGAACCGTGCTGCATGGGAACCGTGACGAGAAAGGAACATGGTAAATCCATGTCGATGACCGACCCCATCGCGGACATGTTGACGCGTGTGCGTAACGCCAACTCGGCGTACCACGACACCGTCTCCATGCCGCATTCCAAGATCAAGGGCAACATCGCGGCGATCCTCAAGCAAGAGGGTTACATCACCGACTACGCCGTCGAGGACGCCGAGGTGGGCAAGAAGCTCACCATCGACCTCAAGTACGGCCCGTCGCGCCAGCGCAGCCTGCAGGGCATCAAGCGAGTCTCGAAGCCGGGTCTCCGCGTGTACGCCAAGTCCACCGGCCTGCCCAAGGTCCTCGGCGGACTGGGTATCGCGATCATCTCGACCTCCCAGGGTCTGCTCACGGACCGTCAGGCGAACTACAAGAAGGTGGGCGGGGAAGTCCTCGCCTACGTCTGGTAAGGGGGCGAGAAATGTCACGTATCGGCAAGGCTCCGATCAACGTTCCGTCCGGAGTCGACATCAAGGTCGACGGCCAGACCATCACCGTCAAGGGTCCCAAGGGTGAGCTCACCCAGGATCTTCCCGCACCGATCACGGTGTCGGTCGAGGAGGGCACCATCACGGTGAACCGTCCCGACGACCACCGCGACAACCGATCGCTGCACGGTCTCTCCCGCTCCCTGGTCAACAACATGGTCGTGGGCGTCACCGAGGGTTACGTGCAGAAGATGGAGATCTTCGGCGTGGGTTACCGCGTCGTCGCCAAGGGCCAGGACCTCGAGTTCGCCCTCGGCTACTCGCACCCGGTGCCGATCGCGGCCCCCGACGGCATCACGTTCGCCGTCGAGGGCGCCACGAAGTTCTCGATCTCCGGGATCGACAAGCAGCAGGTGGGCCAGATCGCCGCCAACATCAAGCGGCTGCGGAAGCACGACCCGTACAAGGGCAAGGGCATCCGTTACGAGGGCGAGCAGGTCCGTCGCAAGGTCGGAAAGACGGGTAAGTGACCATGAGCAACACAAAGAAGCGTTCCCCGCTGGGTACCGACGTCTCGACAGCACGTCGTGTCGGCCGTACCCGGCGCCATTTCCGCCTCCGCAAGAAGGTCGCCGGTACCCCCGAGCGTCCGCGGTTGGTCGTCAACCGGTCCTCGCGCCACATCCACGCCCAGATCATCGACGACTCGGTGGGCCGCACGCTGGTCGCCGCGTCGACGATCGAGGCCGATCTGCGCGCGGCCGAGGGCGACAAGAAGGCCCTCAGCGCGAAGGTCGGTCAGCTCCTGGCCGAGCGCGCCAAGGCCGCCGGCATCGACGCCGTAGTGTTCGACCGTGGTGGCAACAAGTACCACGGCCGGATCGCGTCGCTCGCTGACGCCGCCCGCGAGGGTGGGCTGGAGTTCTGATGACCAACACCACAGCACTGACCCTTAACGGAAGGACCGTCTGATGCCGGGACGTCAGCGTCGTGACGGCGGAAGCACCGGGCCCGCCGCGGACAACAAGACCACCACCACCAACGACAACGCCCAGGGCGGCCGCAGCGGCGGCGGCGGGGGCCGTGGCCGTGGCGGAAACGATCGCCGCGGTGGCCGCGATGACGAGAAGTCGCAGTTCATCGAGCGCGTCGTCACCATCAACCGCGTGTCCAAGGTCGTCAAGGGCGGTCGGCGATTCAGCTTCACCGCCCTCGTGATCCTGGGTGACGGCAACGGCATGGTCGGCGTCGGCTACGGCAAGGCCAAGGAGGTGCCGGCGGCGATCCAGAAGGGATCGGAGGAGGCCCGGAAGAACTTCTTCCGCGTCCCGCTCATCGGCTCCACCATCCCGCACCCGATCCAGGGTGAGGCTGCCGCGGGCGTCGTCATGCTCCGTCCGGCATCGCCGGGTACCGGTGTGATCGCGGGCGGCGCTGCGCGTGCCGTGCTCGAGTGCGCCGGCGTGCACGACATCCTGTGCAAGTCGCTGGGTTCGGACAACGCGATCAACGTCGTCCACGCCACCGTGACCGCTCTCAAGGGTCTTCACCGTCCCGAGGAGGTCGCGGCCCGCCGTGGCCTGCCCATCGAGGACGTCGCGCCCGCGGGCATGCTCCGCGCACGTGCCGGACAGGGGGCGTAGATCATGGCCAACCTCAAGATCACCCAGGTCCGCGGCACGGTCGGGACCAAGCAGAACCAGAAGGACTCCCTGCGGACGTTGGGACTCAAGGGCATCCGGAAGACGGTCGTCCGTGAGGACAACGCTCAGACCCGGGGTCTCATCAACGTCGTGAACCACCTCGTCGTGGTCGAAGAGACGGAGTGAGCATGACCATCAAGTTGCATCACCTGCGCCCGGCACCCGGCGCCCACACCGACAAGACCCGCGTGGGTCGCGGTGAGGGCGGCAAGAGGGGCAAGACCGCCGGTCGCGGTACCAAGGGAACCAAGGCACGTAAGAACGTCCCCGCGGCGTTCGAGGGTGGCCAGATGCCGATCCACATGCGTCTTCCGAAGCTCAAGGGCTTCAAGAACCGCAACAAGGTCGTCTTCCAGGTCGTCAACGTGTCCGACATCCAGCGGTTGTTCCCCGAAGGTGGGCAGGTCGGCGTCGCCGAGCTCGTCGCCGTGGGGGCCGTCCGCAAGAACCAGCCGGTCAAGGTGCTGGGCGACGGGGACCTCTCCGTGGCCGTGACCGTGGCCGTCGACAAGGTGTCCGCGTCGGCGAGAGCCAAGATCGAGGCCGCCGGCGGAAGCGTGTCGGAGGCCGGGGCCTGAGTCCCCGACCGTCCCCTCCGGGGGCCGGATGACGGGTGCAGGGGTCGGGTCCGAGAGTCTCGGATCCGGCCCCTGCGCTCATCTTGATACAGTTTTTCTTGTTGTGCGTTCGGGGTGCGGCACCACTGCCGTCGGTCTGACCCTCCCGGCGCATCTGCATTCGACGAAGGCGGCGGCTACGGGCCGTCCATGACCAGGAGGACATGTGCTCTCCGCACTCGCGTCCGCGATCAAGGACACGGATCTGAGGAAGAAGATCTTCTTCACCCTCGGGATCATCATCCTCTACCGCATCGGCGCGCAGATCCCGTCGCCCGGTGTCGACTACCCCAAGCTCCGGGGCCTCCTCGACACCGCGATGACCGGGGACAACGCGCAGTTGTACTCCCTGGTCAACCTGTTCTCCGGCGGCGCACTCCTGCAGTTGTCCGTGTTCGCGATCGGCATCATGCCCTACATCACGGCGAGCATCATCGTGCAGCTGTTGACCGTGGTGATCCCCTACTTCGAGCAGCTCAAGAAGGAGGGGCAGTCCGGCCAGGCCAAGATGACGCAGTACACGCGCTATCTCACCATCGCGCTCGCCGTGCTGCAGTCCGCCGGCATCGTCGCGCTCGCCGACCGGGGACAGTTGCTCGGCAACGGCGAGTCCGTCCTGATGGACGGTGACATCCTGACCCTGGCCACCATCGTGATCGTGATGACCGCCGGTGCCGCCCTCGTCATGTGGTTCGGTGAGCTCATCACCGACCGTGGTGTCGGCAACGGCATGTCGCTGCTGATCTTCGCCGGCATCGCCTCGCGCATCCCGGCCGAGGGCATCAACATCTACCAGAACTCCTCGACGCTGAAGTTCGCCGCGGTGATGTTCGCCGTGGTCCTGATCGTGGTCGCGGTCGTGTTCGTCGAGCAGGGCCAGCGCCGGATCCCGGTGCAGTACGCCAAGCGCATGGTCGGACGTCGCCAGTACGGCGGGACGTCGACCTACCTGCCGCTCAAGGTCAACCAGGCCGGCGTCATCCCCGTGATCTTCGCGTCGTCGATGATGTACGTTCCGATCCTCATCACCCAGTTGATCCAGGGTCCGGAGCCCGCCGCGGACGGCTTCTGGCAGCGCTACGTCATGCAGTACCTGCAGAACCCCTCGAGCTGGGGCTACATCCTGCTGTACTTCGCCCTCATCATCTTCTTCGCGTACTTCTACGTGGCCATCCAGTTCGATCCGATGGAGCAGGCCGAGAACATGAAGAAGTACGGCGGCTTCATCCCGGGAATCCGCCCGGGTCGCCCGACGGCCGAGTACCTCGGATATGTGCTCAACCGGATCCTGTTGTTCGGCTCCCTGTATCTCGGGCTGATCGCGGTCCTGCCCAACGTCTTCCTCGACATGGGTAGCGGGGGTGGAGACATGCAGAACATGCCGTTCGGTGGCACCGCTGTGCTCATCATGGTGTCTGTGGGTCTCGACACCGTGAAGCAGATCGAGGCACAGCTCATGCAGCGCAACTACGAGGGCTTCCTCAAGTAGGCCCTGCGACACCGAGCACATCACACTGTAGAAAGGCTGGTCCTCACCATGCGTCTCGTCCTCCTCGGCCCCCCCGGCGCCGGCAAGGGAACCCAGGCGGCCCTGTTGTCGGAGAAGCTCGGAGTCCCGCACATCTCCACGGGCGACCTGTTCCGGGCCAACATCTCCCAGGGGACGGACCTCGGCAAGGAGGCCAAGTCCTACATCGACGCCGGGAACCTCGTTCCCGCTGACGTCACCAACCGCATGGTCGAGGCGCGTATCGGCGAGCCCGATGCCACCGAGGGGTTCCTCCTCGACGGCTACCCCCGCAGCGTCGAGCAGGCGGATGCGCTCAAAGGGATGCTCGCTGAGGCGGGTCTCTCTCTCGACGCCGTCATCGAGTTCAAGGTCGACGAGGACACCGTGGTCGGGCGGATGCTGGCGCGCGGTCGTGAAGACGACACCGAAGACGTGATCCGTAACCGCATGGCGGTGTACCGCTCCGAGACCGCCCCTCTCCTCGAGTACTACGGCGCCGAGGTCAAGACCGTCGACGCCGTGGGCGAGGTGGACGAGATCAACGCACGAGCGCTCTCCGCGCTGGATCGCTGATCCGTCGTGTTCGGTCGGTCGCGCACGAGCGTCGTGACAGCGCGCACTCCCGGTGAGCTGGACGCGATGGAGTCGGCCGGCCGGATCGTCGGCCGCGCGCTCGTCGCCGCCCGGGAGGCCGCGGTGCCCGGTGCGACCACCGCGGATCTCGACTCCCTGGTCGATCAGCTGATCCGCGACGCCGGTGCGGTCCCGTCCTTCAAGGGGTACGAGGGATTCCCCGGCTCGATCTGCTCGTCGGTCAACGAGGTGGTCGTCCACGGCATCCCGGGTCCTGCCACCGTCCTCCGGGAGGGGGACCTGGTCTCGGTCGACTGCGGCGCGGTACTGGACGGGTGGCACGGTGATTCCGCCTGGACCTTCGGGGTGGGTCAGCTGGACCCCGACGTGGCCCTGTTCAACCAGGCGACGCGGGAGGTCCTCGAGGAGGGGATGCGCGCCATGTCTCCGGGCAACCGACTGACGGACGTGTCGCACGCCCTGGAAACCGCCACCCGTCGCGCGGAGCAGCGGCACGGCGTCACCCTCGGGATAGTCGACGGGTTCGGCGGGCACGGGATCGGGCGTGAGATGCACGAGTGGCCGTTCCTCGCCAACGAGGGCAAGCCCGGAAAGGGGCCTCGGCTCCAGGAGGGGTCCGTCCTGGCCATCGAGCCGATGCTCGTCCTGGGTGGCGAGACCGACACCCGCACCCTGGCCGACGAGTGGACGGTGGTGACGGTGGACGGGTCGCCGGCGTCGCACTGGGAACACACGGTCGCCGTCACCTCCGACGGCCCGCGTGTACTCACCCCGCGGCCCCTGGACTGAGCGCGGTCGCGGGGGACCGGTGCCACGGCCGTCGAGGCCCAGGCTAGGGTGTTCCCACTGTTGACCACCGGCCTGAAAGGTCAGGGCATGCTCGTTCACCCCCACGTGCGCCGAACCACGATCACACCGACGCGCACGGCTATGGCGGCTGTCCTCGCGCTGGTCGTGATCCTGGCCCAGACGGCGGGACCGACCCCGTCCGCCGGAGCACAGTCGCTCATGGAAGGCGGGCAGGGGTCCCTCATGGAGGACCCGCAGCCGGCGCCGTTCTATCACGCGGACCCCGCGGTACTCGCCGACGCGGGTCTCGGCCAGGTGATCAACACCCGGGTCGTCACCATGCCTGCGTTCCTCGGGTACGAGGTGACGGAGATCGCGTACCGATCGACCGACACCCGGGATCGTCCGATCCTCGCGACGGCGACTGTCGTCCGGCCGCCCCACGCCCGCCCGAACGGGCCGGTCCTGAGCTACCAGCACTACCTGAACGCTCTCGGCCAGAGCTGCGCTCCCACGGAGACCCTGGTCAATCCGACGCTCGAGACCGTGCAGGACAATGCGATGGCGTTCCTGCGCGTCCGCCTGGACCAGGGCTGGACGGTGATCATCCCCGATCATCTGGGGCCCAAGGTGGCCTACCCCGGGGGGCAGCTGTCCGGTCGGATCGTGCTGGACGGGATGCGGGCCGTGCGCGACGACCCCCGGTTCGACGCCCGGCACAGTCGGTTCGGCGCCCTGGGGTACTCGGGCGGAGGGATCGCCAGTGCCTGGGTGTCCCTCATGCATGACGACTACGCTCCGGACGTCAACCTGGTGGGGGTCGCTCAGGGCGGGATCCCGACGGATATGACGACGATGGCCCGGATGATCGGCAACTGGCCGCATCCCGCGTTCGGGTTGGCCTTCGCCGCCGCCGTGGGGATGGCACGGGAGTACCCGGAGGACATCCGCCTCGAGGAGAAGCTCACCCCCGAGGGCTGGGCACTGTTCGAACGGATGAAGGGGCGGTGCACGGCCTCTCTGCTGGTGTTCGGCGCGTTCCGGTCCGTGCCCATGGTCCTCCAGGGGGGAGACCTGGTGGCGGAGGAGGGCCTGATGAGGGCGTTCGCGGAGAACAGCGTGCGTCTGTCGCCTGATGTCCCCCGGGTCCCGGTGTTCATGTGGCACTCGCGCACGGATCCGCTGGTGCCCTTCTGGGACGCGGAGGAGACCGCCACGCGCTATTGCCGCGAGGGGACGCCGCTCACGTGGGAGCCGGGCTTGGCCCCGGAGCACCTCATCGGCGCGGTGGAGAAGTTGCCGGCCGCGATGGACTGGCTGCAGCAGCGCTTCGACGGGGTCCCGGCAGGACGCGCCTGCTACGTGTGAGTGCCGATTGGCACTAGAACGACCACTGACGTAGGCTTATACGTCGGTGTGCCCACCAGTGCACCAGAATCCGGTAGACGACATCCGGGGAATCGTGGAGGACCGTAACCAGCATGGCAAAGAAAGACGGAGCCATCGAGGTCGAGGGCCGAGTTGTCGAGCCGTTGCCGAACGCAATGTTCCGCGTCGAGCTCGAGAACGGACACAAGGTCCTCGCGCACATCAGTGGGAAGATGCGGCAGCACTACATCCGCATCCTGCCCGAGGACCGGGTGGTCGTCGAGCTGTCGCCGTACGACCTCACCCGCGGTCGGATCGTCTACCGCTACAAGTAAAGCGCTCAACTCCCCGAACCAGCCGCCTCTGAAGTACCTGGTCGAGGCGGGTTCCACACCCCTGGATGCGGAGGCCAGGGCCCCGGACGGATGCTCATCGTGAGATGACCATGCGGCAGCGGGGACGGTCGGGGAGCAGACCTACCGCACGACGAAAGAGAAACGCCACATGGCACGTCTTGCCGGCGTCGATCTCCCACGTGACAAGCGTATGGAGATCGCGCTCACCTACATTTTCGGCATCGGTCGCACGCGGGCCGTCGAGATCCTCGAGCGGACCGGGGTCAGCCCGGACCTGCGCACCAAGGATCTCACCGACGAGCAGCTGACCGTCCTTCGTGACGACATCGAAGGCAACTACAAGGTCGAGGGTGACCTCCGCCGTGAGGTCCAGGGCGATATTCGCCGGAAGATCGAGATCGGCAGTTACCAGGGCATCCGCCACCGTCGGGGTCTCCCCGTCCGCGGACAGCGCACCAAGACCAACGCCCGCTCCCGCAAGGGCCCGAAGAAGACCGTCGCCGGAAAGAAGAAGTAATGCCCCCCAAGTCACGCGCTGCGGGCCCCAAGAAGACGGGCCGTCGCAGGGAAAAGAAGAACGTCGCTCACGGCCAGGCCCACATCAAGAGCACGTTCAACAACACGATCGTCTCGATCACCGATCCGTCCGGCGCCGTTCTGGCCTGGGCGTCCTCGGGCCACGTCGGCTTCAAGGGTTCGCGCAAGTCGACTCCTTTCGCCGCCCAGCTCGCCGCCGAGAACGCGGCCCGCAAGGCGCAGGAGCACGGCATGAAGAAGGTCGACGTGTTCGTCAAGGGCCCGGGTTCGGGTCGTGAGACCGCTATCCGTTCACTCCAGGCCGCCGGCCTCGAAGTGGGCACGATCTCCGATGTCACCCCCCAGCCCCACAACGGCTGTCGTCCGCCCAAGCGGCGTCGAGTCTGAGCCGGAAGGAACGTAGAGAACCATGGCACGTTACACCGGCCCCGTCACCCGCAAGTCCCGCCGTCTGGGCGTGGACCTCGTCGGTGGGGACACCGCATTCGAACGTCGGCCCTTCCCGCCCGGTCACCACGGCCGCGCGCGGATCAAGGAGTCCGAGTACCGCACCCAGCTGCAGGAGAAGCAGAAGGCCCGCTTCACCTACGGCGTGATGGAGAAGCAGTTCCGTCGCTACTACGCTGAGGCTCACCGCCGGGGCGGTAAGACCGGCGAGAACCTCCTCCAGCTCCTGGAATCGCGTCTGGACAACGTCGTGTACCGCGCGGGCCTCGCGCAGACGCGTCGCCAGGCACGTCAGCTCGTGAACCACGGTCACTTCCGGGTCAACGACCAGAAGGTGACGATCCCGAGCTACCGGGTCTCGCAGTACGACATCATCGACGTCCGTCCCAAGTCCACCAAGATGGACTGGTACGAGATCGCCACCGAGATGCTCGGCGAGCGTCCCGTCCCCGCATGGCTGCAGGTCGTCCCCACGACGCTCCGCATCCTCGTGCACCAGCTTCCCGAGCGCGCGCAGATCGATGTGCCGCTGCAGGAGCAGTTGATCGTCGAGTTCTACTCGAAGTGATCCGTCCTCCCTCGTCGCCGGGCGGGCCGCACATCGCGGCCCTCCCGGCGACGGTGGGTTACTACGGCGTCAAATAGCGGACGCCGAGAATCGAAAGAGGTAGCACATGCTCATCTCCCAGCGGCCCACCCTCACCGAGGAGGTCGTCTCCGAGAACCGCTCGCGGTTCGCGCTCGAGCCCCTCGAGCCCGGTTTCGGCTACACCATCGGGAACTCGCTGCGTCGCACGCTGCTGTCGTCCATCCCGGGCGCGGCCGTGACCAGCATCCGCATCGAGGGTGTCCTGCACGAGTTCACCACCGTGCCGGGCGTCAAGGAGGATGTCACCGACATCATCCTGAACCTCAAGGGCCTGGTCGTCTCGTCCGTCGAGGACGAGCCGGTCACCATGTACCTCAAGAAGCAGGGCCCGGGCGCCGTCACCGCAGGTGACATCGTCCCGCCGTCCGGCGTCGAGGTGCACAACCCGGACCTGCACATCGCCACTCTCAACGAGAAGGGCCGTCTGGAGATCGAGCTGGTCGTCGAGCGCGGTCGTGGCTACGTCCCCGCGGGGCTCAACAAGGACGCGGGACACGAGATCGGCCGCATCCCGGTCGACTCGATCTACTCTCCCGTCCTCAAGGTCACCTACAAGGTCGAGGCCACCCGTGTGCACCAGCGCACGGACTTCGATCGCCTGGTCCTGGACGTCGAGACCAAGAACTCGATGACCGCCCGTGACGCCCTGGCGTCCGCGGGCAAGACGCTGGTCGAGCTCTTCGGCCTGGCGCGGGAGCTCAACGACGAGGCTGAGGGCATCGAGATCGGGCCCAGCCCGGCCGAGGCCGATCACATCGCCGCTTACGGCATGCCGATCGACGACCTGGATCTGTCCGTCCGGTCCTACAACTGCCTCAAGCGTGAGGGAGTCCACACCGTGGGCGAGCTCGTGGCGCGCAGCGAGTCGGACCTGCTCGACATCCGCAACTTCGGTCAGAAGTCGATCGACGAGGTCAAGGTCAAGCTCGTGGAGCTCGGCCTGTCGCTCAAGGATGCGCCCCCCGGGTTCGATCCCGCCTCGGTCGCCGGCTACGACGCCGAGACCGGGACGTGGACCGACGAGGGCGGCGAGGATTACGCCGAGACCGAGCAGCTCTGACGAGCTCTCAGCACACCATTCCTAGGAGAATCTGATGCCCAAGCCCAAGAAGGGCGCCCGCCTCGGCGGATCCCCGGCCCACCAGCGGCTCATCCTGTCGAACCTGGCCACCCAGCTGTTCGAGCACGATGCGATCCGTACCACGGAGACCAAGGCGAAGCTTCTTCGTCCGTACGCGGAGAAGCTCATCACCAAGGCGCGCCGCGGCACGCTGGCCGACCGCCGTGAGGCCGCCAAGCTCGTCCGCAACAAGGACGTCCTGCACAAGCTGTTCGCCGAGATCGGCCCCCGGGTCGCCGACCGCGACGGTGGTTACACCCGGATCGTCAAGCTCGAGAACCGCAAGGGCGACAACGCGCCCATGGCGATGATCGCGCTCGTCACCGAGCCGCTGGCGTCCGCCGAGGCCACGCGCGCCACCCGCGCCGCCGCCTCCAAGAAGTCGGCCGACTCGCCGGCCACGGAGTCCACCGACGACGTGACTGCTGAGGCCGAGGCCAACAGCCCGATCGCCGACCAGGTGGAGGACGCCGACGACGCCGACGTGGACACCGCCGAGGAGACCGCCGACGCGGTCTCCGAGGACACCACCCACGCCACCAGCGAGGACACCGACAAGGCCTGAGTCGCTTCAGGCCCGATCCGTCACGGATCCGGAGTGAGGGGCCCCGCCCACCGCACCACGCGGTGGG
>NZ_JAALDX010000196.1 GCF_014145095.1 Dietzia sp. SLG310A2-38A2
GGTGGCGACGAAGGTCCACGGCCCGGGGCGCCGACGCTCACGCATCCGGCTCAGGTCGACCACGGCCGCGCCCCCGGTGCCCCGGGAATCGTCAGACTCCCGGGTGCCCGCGTCGTGCCCGGGGCCGGCCTCCGCCGTGACCAGGTCGAGAACCGTGGTCCGGAGAGAGGGCGGCGGCGGGACGTCCAGGTCGGCGTCGGCCACCAGATCGGCCACGATCTCCCGGGTGGACCGGATGTGGGCGAGCATCGAGCGCCGCTCATCCGGGGCCGCGGCGACGAGAGCCTGCTCGACGGCCTCCGCCTCCTGCTCGTCCAGTGCGTCCAGCGCGTAGAGGTCGAGCTCCTCGGGATGAACCGTGCCCGAGGACTCCGGATGATCATGGTGTCGGACGGTCATGACAGCTCACCTCCCAGGCAGCTCTTGAGACGGCGCAGGCCGTCGCGGATTCGTGACTTGATCGTGGGCAGTGCGGCCCCCAGCTGATCGGCGACCTCGCGGTAGGTCAGCCCCGAGAAGTACGCCATCTCGATCGACTCACGCTGGTTCTCGGTGAGCTCTCCCAGACATCGACGGATGTCGGCGGCGTCCTCTTCCCGGCTGATCTCCTCGGTCACCTGGTCGGCGATGTCACCGGAGTGGGAGACCCCTGCGGCGGCGTCCGCCTCGTCGCGCCGTGCTGCGGAGCTCTCGGACCGCACCCGGTCCACCGCCCGCCTGTGGGCGATGGTCAGCACCCAGGAGTGGACCGACCCGAGCTTCGGGCTGTACCCCGAGGCCTGCTTCCAGACCTGCAGGAACACCTCCTGCACGGTCTCTTCCGCGTACCCGGGGTCGCGGAGGACCCGGAGCGCGAGACCGTGCACGCGGGGTGCCATGAGGTCGTAGAAGCGGGCGAAGGCATCGAGATCGCCGGCCGCGGAGAGTTCCAATAGGCGCCCCGGATCGGCCAGCGACGGGGCGGTGGGCTCGGACACGGGGGACAGTCTAGTGCGCCACAGGTGGAACGCACGGAACGGGCGGGCGGCGGGGCGGGGTGTGTCGAGAACGGTCATGTCCCCGACACCCGGAACGTGCGGTTGTGCCAGCCCGTGGCCCCGGTGGGGATCGGGGGCTGCCGAGTCTCCGTCTGCACCTCACCCGTCGAATCCGTGGCCCGGACGGACAGCGTGTGCAGTCCGGGCTCGGCGTCCCATGTCCACGACCACATGCGCCAGGTGTCGATCGAGTACTCCTCGGCGAGCGTCGCCTCGTTCCACGGTCCGTCGTCGACCTGAACCTCGACGCGGTCGATGCCCCGGCGCTGGGCCCACGCCGTCCCGGCCACCACGACGGGGCCGGGTTCCAGCTCGGCCAGGGGGGCGGGCCTGTCGATCCGGCTCGCGGTGAGGATCGGTCCGCGCTCACCCCACCCCCGGTCGGTCCAGTAGGCGCTGGCCCGGTCGAATCGGGTGACCTCCCAGTCCACCACCCACTTGGTGGCGGAGACGTAGCCGTACAGGCCGGGCACGACCTGCCGGACCGGGTACCCGTGCTCGAGCGGCAGCGGCTCGCCGTTCATCCCGACGGCCAGGAGAGCGTCCCGGCCGTCCGTGAGGGCCTCGAGCGGGGTGCCCGCCGTCCACCCGTCGACGGAGGTCGAGAGCAGCATGTCGGCCTCGGGAAGGGGGCCGGCCTCGGCGAGCAGCTCGGCGATCGGGAAGCCGGTCCAGGTCGCGTTGCCGGCGAGGTCGCCCCCGACCTCGTTGGACACGCAGGTCAGGGTGACGATCCGGTCCCGGAACTCCCGGGCGGTCAGAGACTCCCAGTCCAGCTCGATCTCCCTCTCCACCATTCCGTGGATCCGCAGCCGCCAGTCCGCGGTGGTCAGCGCGGGGACACGCAGCGCCGTGTCGATGCGGTAGAAGTCCTCGTTGGACGTGAGGAACGGCGTGACCCCGGGGGCGTCGGGAACGATCCCGTCCGGCACCGGTGCGGCGGCGTTGCGGCTCAGCACCCGTGGGAGTTGGAGGCCCGTACGCTCCGCGAGGGCGTCGGCTGCGCGGCGGGTCAGGGCCACCCCGGTCGCACCCGCCGCGGCGATCACG
>NZ_JAALDX010000197.1 GCF_014145095.1 Dietzia sp. SLG310A2-38A2
CCGGGCACCGCGTTGTTGACGGCGATCCGCATGAGTGACTGCCCCTCCTCTAAGGGCACCACGTGCTTCTCTCCCTCATGTGAGACGAAGGTTACGACTGTCATCGCTGGCTCCTGCATGGTTGTTCGGGTAATAGCTGCTCACAGCATTGCTAACAACGACGACTGCGGCTAGGTTGATTGAGGGCAGAAGCTTGTTAATTTGGCTCAGAAGGCGGGGGCGATGAATCTTGATCGCGAGGGCGTGCCACCGCTCGTGTTCGCGCAGTTACTTGAGAGCCCAGTTCTGGAGCAAGACGCCGTTGCACGGTTTCGCGAGATCATGGATCGTGAGCGAAGCGACGTCGAGTCACTTCTTGCCATCAACGCCCAAGTTCCCCTGCGGTGGATCAGGGAAGCCTTGCCCGACCTCGACGTCGACCAAGCAACGACCCTCGGTTTGGCGTTCGCCCAGCATGCTCATCTGACGTCCTTCGGACCATTAAGCGTCCCACTAGTAAGCGCAGGTTCCGCAGGCGAGATATTGGAATTGCTTGCCTACCTGCCGCTAATAACCCCAGCCCTGAGTGCGCAGTTCTACGCAGGTGGACACGGAGTGTCTGTCGCGCTCAATGGGCAGACGGGCGATCGAGTCCTAGACTCCCTAGTGGTCACCTACTGTGGTGCGGTCCTGCTGAGGCTGCTGAATATACTCGTTGGCGATGCACCAGACATCACACTCTCACTGGGTTGGCCCGCTCCGGAAGGTCTGCCCGTGGATCAGGATTGGTTAGCTGGTCGCCTAGTATTTGACGCTTCACTGTCCATTCTGCATTTTCCCGTTGACGCGGTCAATCACGTCTGCCGGTTCTCTGACCCCGTGGCGTATCGACTCGCTAGCGGTGACTTGCAGCGAAGGCTCGACGAGCGGAGTAAAATCGCCTCGTATTCGGACAAGGTGAGACGTCTGATAGAGAAGCGTCCCGCAGATTGTGGAAGTCAGTGGATTGCAGACGAACTCTCCATCTCTACGAGCACACTTAAGCGGCGCCTCTCTGAGGAAGGGATGACCTATCGCGGACTGCGCCAGTCGGTCATTCGTGAGTACGCGATTCTTCGTTTACTGGACGGATCTGTGTCCGCGAGCGAGATCGCCACGGACCTCGGTTACAGCGACCTCGCCAGCTTTTCACACGCTTTCAAGCACTGGACCGGCCACCCGCCGACGGGGTTCCGTCGTAGGTAGCGCTGCCACTTGGTTGACTCGTACAGGGCAACTGGCAATGCACGGTGCCTTCAGCTTCGCCCTTTCTTTGGGCGTGGCGTTCAATA
>NZ_JAALDX010000198.1 GCF_014145095.1 Dietzia sp. SLG310A2-38A2
GGCCGGCCCGCCCGCGGGCGGGGTCGGGTTCTGGATCGACGAGGTCACGGTCGGATCGGAGGGCACCGACCAGAAGGCGTCGTTGGTGAAGAACTGGCCCGGGTCGTCGACCTGGTACTTGGCCAGCAGCTCACGCTGGACCTTGAACAGGTCCTCCGGGTAGCGCAGGTGCTCCTCGAGCTCCTCCGAGATCGCGTCCCGCGGCTGCACGATGCCGGGCAGGGCCTTCATCCAGGTCTGCAGCACCGGGTCCGACTCGTCGAACGCGTAGAGGTCCACCGTGCCGTCGTAGGCGTCGACCGTGGCCTTGACCGAGTTGCGGATGTACGAGACCTCCTCGTCCGGCAGCACCCGGCCGCCGGCCTCGTTGGTCGAGTCGGCCGTCATGGCCTCCAGGGAACTCAGTTCGGCGTACGGATAGGTCTTGAGCGTGGTGTACCCGTCGACGATCCACTTGATCCGGCCGTCGATCACGGCCGGGTACGTGTTGGTGTCGGTGGTCAACCACGGGGCGATCTTCTGGACACGGTCCCGGGGGTCGCGGTCGTAGATGATCTTGGAATCGTCGCCGATCAGGCTGGACAGCAGGATGTTGCGCTCGGCGAACCTCAGCGCGTAGGCCGTGCGGTTGATCCAGCCGCCGACCGGCACCCCGCCCTCACCGGTGTAGGTGTACTGCTCGGTGTCCGTGTCGTACTCGCGGGGGCCCTCGCCGTTGTCGCCGACGATGGCGTAGTCGGGGTCGGACTGGGCGATGAGCGGACCGAAGTAGGTCCGCGGCTGGGTCACCGGGATCACCATCTCCTGGCCACTGGCGATGGCCTCGAGGTCGGAGACCTGGAAGTTCGGCAGACCGCCGCGGTCCGAACCGGCGTCGTCCGCGATCTCGTTGACGCGGTTGGCGGGCGCGGAGACGAATCCGTTGCCGTGGGTGTAGACGGTGTGCCGGTTGATCCAGTCCCGCTGGTTGGCCTGCAGGGACTCCGGGTTGAGCTCGCGGGCGGCCACGAGGAAGTCCCGCATCTCACCATCGATCGTGTACCTGTCGATGCCGAGCGTCTCGGGGAAGCCGTAGAAGTTCCGCAGCTGGTGCAGCTGCGTGAACGTGGGCGAGAGGACGTTGGGGTCGAGCACGCGGACATTGGACAGCGTCGTGACGTCCGAGCCGGCCTCCCGCGGGTTCGGGTCGGCCGAGCCCCAGTTCTCTATATAGGTCACGCGGTCGTCACCGATGTCGTACGCGGCCCGCGTGGCCTCGATGTTGCGGGCGATGTACTCCCGTTCCTTCTCGGCGCGGTTGGGGTTGACGGAGAACTGCTCCACGGCGAGCGGCCAGGCCGAGCCCACCACGAGCGCGGAGAACAGCAGGAGCACGGTGGCGAGCGCGGGGATGCGCAGGTCCTTGATCACGATCGCGGAGAAGAAGGCGATCGCGCAGACTATGGCCACGGAGAACATGAAGATCTTGGCCGGGATCAGCGCGTTGACGTCGGTGTGTCCGGCACCGGTGAACGTCGCGTTCTCACGGAACAGCAGCTCGTAGCGGTCGAGCCAGTAGGCGGCCGCCTTGAGGAGGATGAACAGTCCGGCGAGGCTGACCAGTTGGATCCGGGCGCCGCGGGTCAGCGCACCCTCACGCGCTCCGGGACGGAGCCCACCGAACAGGTAGTGCGTGACGAGATTGGCGAGGAACGCCAGGACCACCGCCACCATGAGCCAGGTGACGATCGACCGCCACAGCGGCAGCTCGAAAGCGTAGAAGGAGATGTCGAGCCCGAATTGCGCATCCGTCTGACCGAACGGCGTGGAGTTGAAGAACGCGAGGATCGACTGCCAGCCCGACTGCGCCACCGATCCGGCGAGAAGGCCGATCGCGACAGGGACCCACAGCACCGTCTTGGCCGGCGAGTCGCCGAGGGCCGCCCGGTACCTCGCCAACGCATCGGGCATCCCCGGTTGTGCCAGGAACACCGGCCGGTAACGGAAGGCCAGCAGGATCCCCGCGGCGATCGCGAGTCCCACGAGGAGGGCGACCACGACGAACAGACCGATCCGCGTGAGCAGCTCGGTCCTCATCACACTGGTGGCGTCGACCGAGCCGAACCACAGCCAGTTGGTGTAGGTGGAGTTGATCCTCGGTAGTACCTGGATCAGGACGATGAGGATGACGATCGAGATGGCGACGGCTCGGCCGCGACGTGAGATCGCGATCGGCCGACCGGGATTACCGGGTGGGCGGACGGACACCGGGGAAGCTCCTGGACTGCTGGGGCGGACATGCTAGTGGAACCCACCTTACGGAAAAGCGCCGTCTCACCCGCAGGTCGGTGGCTCTCCCCCGGAAACGGCCTCGTCCAGCGCCTCCAGCGCGCCCCGGAGGGTGTCCACCTCGATCAGGCGGATCCCACCCGGCGGGTCCTGCACGGCTTCCGCACAGTTTCCCGCGGGGACGAGGAACTCGGTCGCACCCGCCTCCCGGGCGGCCCGGATCTTGTGGGTGATCCCACCGATCGGACCGACCGTGCCGTCGACCCGGATGGTGCCCGATCCGGCGACCTCGGCCCCGCCGGTCAACTCACCAGGGGACAGCTTGTCCACGATCGCGATCGCCAGGACCAGCCCCGCCGAGGGGCCGCCCACGTTCGGGTCGATGTTGATCTCGACGTCGGTCCCGTCCGCCGGCGTGTCGCCGACGAGGATGCCCAGGCGGCCCTGGTCGGGATCGCCGTCCGGACCGGCGGGCTGCAACGTCGTCGTCGTCGTCTCCTCACGCCCGTCCCTGGTGAACCCGATCCGGACCTCGTCGCCCGGACGGTGGGCACTGACCTGCTCGACCACCGCAGTCGAATCCGAGACGCGCTCCCCGTCGATCGAGGTCAGGATGTCGCCCTCACGGAGGAGATCGGCTGCCGCGCCCTCCGGGTCGACGGCCTCGACCCGGGGCTGCATCGGGATCCCCAGGTATCCGTAGGCGGCGGCCTCCGCCGAGTTCTCCGACCCCACCATCTCCGCGGCGTTGGACTCGCGGACCTCGTCCCTGGACCGCTCCGGGGGGAAGACCTGATCTCGGGGGACCACGACCTGCACCGGATCAAGCCAGAACCTCATGGCGTCGAGGAGGGTCAGGTTGTCCCGGACCGCGACCGTCGTCATCCGCAGAGCACCGGAGGTCTCGTCCGCCTCCCGGCCGCTGACCTCGACGACGGGGACCGTCTCCACCCGGTCCTCACGCTCGACCTCGACCTCACCGAAGGTGTCGTAGGTGGGTCCGGGGCCCATGGCCACGAGCGGGACGGTCGCCGACGTGGCGAGGACGAGCAGCAGCACCGCCGGGACCAGAGCGGCGAGGAGGGTCAGCAGTCGGCGACTCACGGGGGCAAGGGTAGTCCGCGCGGGCGAAACCGTGACGTCGCGCCCGGACCTGCACACCCGTCGGGCTGTACCGTTGTGGCATGAACCAGCCCTTCGGTTTCTCCGCTTCCGATGACGACGGTCGCGACGACGACCGGGGCCGCGACCCGGGCGGCTCCGGCGGTTTCGACCCCTCCCAGTTCGGCCAGTTCGGCCAGATGCTCTCCCAGTTCGGGCAGATGCTCGGCTCCATGGGCTCCGCGATGAGCGGGCCGGGCGCCTCGGGGCCGGTGAACTACCAGCTCGCCCGCACCGTGGCACTGCAGGCCCTCGGCCGGACCCCCGTCGTGAGCGAGGCCTCCGGCACCGCCGCGAAGGAGTCCGTCCGGCTGGCGGAACTGTGGCTTGACGAGACCACCCTGTTCACCTCCGGCGTGCACAGGACGGAGGTGTGGACCCCCCAGCAGTGGGTCGAGCAGTCGCTGCCGACGTGGGAGAAGATCTGCACCCCGGTCGCCGAACAGATGAACTCGGCCACCAAGGGGGCGATGCCCGAGGAGGCGCGCCAGCTCGCCGGGCCGCTGCTGGGCATGCTCGACCAGATGGGCGGCATGGGCTTCGGGATGCAGCTCGGCCAGGGGCTGGGCAAGCTCGCACCGGCCGTGCTGTTCTCCTCCGAGGTCGGACTGCCGTTCGGGGACGACGGGGTGGCCGCCCTGTGCCCGACCGCGATCGACGCGTTCGCCGACGAGCTCGAACTCCCCCGCCAGGAGGTCGTGGTGTTCCTGGCCGCGCGCGAGGCCGCCCATATCCGGTTGTTCGCCGGTGCGCCCTGGCTGCGAGCGCGGGTGCTGGCCACCGTCGAGGAGTACGCCCGCGGGATCCGGGTCGACACCTCGGGGTTGGACGACCTCGCCTCGGGCCTCGACCCGTCCATCCTCCAGGACCCCACCAAGCTCCAGGAGTTGCTGTCCGGCGGCGCGGGCGCCATCGGGCCCAAGGTGACCAACGTGAACGAGGCCGCGCTCGGCCGCCTCGAGACGCTGCTCGCGCTGGTCGAGGGCTGGGTCGACGCCGTCGTCACCGCCGCGGTCGGCGACCGCCTTCCCAGTGCCGACAAGCTGCGTGAGATGTGGCTGCGACGCCGCGCCACCGGTGGAGCGGCCGAGCAGGCCTTCGCCAGTCTTGTCGGTCTCGAACTGCGCCCGCGGAAGGCGCGCGAGGCGTCGGAGTTGTGGCGCCGGGTCGGAGAGGCGGTCGGTACCGATCGCCGCGACGGCCTGT
>NZ_JAALDX010000199.1 GCF_014145095.1 Dietzia sp. SLG310A2-38A2
GCCCCGACCGGCGGGACTGGTGGCTGGACCGGATCCGCCGCTGCTACGCGCTGCAGTAGTCGAACCGCCCCGGCGGGCCAGGCAGCAGTCGAAGGGGGAGCGCACTTCGTCGTCGTAGTTCGGGTCTCGCGGCGTCTGCCGCCGCTACCTCCCGGGCCGCGGCAGTTCCCTCGTGCGCGGGGCGTAGCCCCAGTGGTGGCGACCCAGTCGCGAGGGCGGCAGCAGCGAGTCGAAGTCCGGCAGCCCGTCGGCGGCCAGCACCTCGTCGGAGATCGCCACGCTCACCACGCGGCCGAGCAGCATCGCGCTGGTGCCGAGGTCGATCACATCGTGCCGCACGCACTCGAACGCGATCGGTGCCTCCGCCACCCGTGGCGCCGACACCACCTCGGAGGGCTCGCCGGTCAGCCCCGAGAGGGCGAACTCGTCCACCTCCGGGCCGACCGGAGCCGAGGTGGCGTTCATGACCTCCATCAGCGATTCGGTCCCGATGTTCACCACGAACTCACCGATCTCGACCACGTTGCGGAAGGTGTCCTTGCGGCCGATCGAGGTGACCGACAGGATCGCGGGCTCGGCGCAGGCGACTGTGAAGAACGAGTACGGGGCGAGATTCGGCACCCCGTCCGCGGAGATGCTCGAGACCCAGGCGATGGGCCGAGGGGTTATCGACGCGGTGAGCAGCGCGTACAGGCCCTTCGCGGGAGGATCGTCCGGCGTGTGGATGGTGCGCATCCCACCATTCTGCCGCTGCCCAGGGGGGAGAAGCGTGATCCGGGTCACACCTGATCTAGCCTGGGGCGGCGAGCACACGACGTGGACGCTGGGCGGGGCGGTCGAGAGGGGTCGGAGACGATGGCGGAGACGACGAGAGTCCGGATTCCCCTGCGGGATCAGCTGTGGTTGATGATGGATCGCCCGGACAACCTCATGTACATCAACTCGGTGATGTGGTTCGCCGAGGTCCCCGACTGGGACGCGGTTGCCGAGGCGATCAGCAGCCGGATGGTCGACCCCCACCCGGTGTTCCGCCGGGTTCCGATACAACGGGGGCGGCGGTGGCACTGGCAGGACGACCCCGACTTCGACATCTCGCGCCACGTCGTCCGCAGTCGTCTGCCCTCGCCGGGCGGCCGCGCCGAGGCCGAGGCGTATATCGGGGAACAGATGGGGCAGCCCCTACCGGACGACCGCCCCCTCTGGCGCGCCGAGTTCGTCGAGAACTTCGTCGGGCATGAGTCCGGACAGGAGGGCGCTCTCCTGCTGTTCCGAGTCCAGCACGGGTTGGTCGACGGCATCCGGTTGACCCAGCTGGTCCTGGGTCTGTGTGACCACGATGACGACGCCTCTCTGCCCCGGGTAGGTCGCGAACTCGCCTCAGGGGGCGGCGGGATCCTCAGGGCGGTCGGAAGCGCCGGGGTCGAGGTGGTGAGGGAGTCGGTCGGTATCGCCCGTGGCCTGGCCGGCGCCTCGATCAGATTCCCGGTCACGCTCTCGCGGTTGACCAGGGACGTGCTGGCCCCGGGCGGGGAGCTGACCCGGGTACCCACCCGGGTCGTGGAGTCCCTGGCCGATCACGTCAGCCCCACCAACCGGATGGCCAACACGTACCGTTCCGTCTTCCGCCTGCTCTTCGAGCCCAGGGCACCGGAGCTGTCCTGGAGCGGCCGCGCACGCGCCCGGAAGAAGGTCTCCTGGGTCACCGGGCTGGACCTCGCTGCAGTCAAGAGGGTGGCAGCCGTGCACGACACCACCGTCACCCCGGTGATGATCGCCGCGGTGTCCAAGGCGCTCACCCGGTACCTCGACGCGAGCGGGGACCGCCGGGTCTCGGACATCAACCTGATGGTGCCGGTGTCCGTGGCGCCGGCCGGGAACGAGGCGGGTGAGGAGCTGGGCAACCACATCACGCTCATCCTCATGCGCTTACCGCTGGGGATCGACGACCCGGATGACCTCCTCGACGCGATCACCACGTCCATGACGAGGGTCCGGTACTCGTTCGAGCCGCACGTCACCTTCGCTGCCATGCTCGGTGTGGCGGCGACCCCCGGGCCTGTGGCGCGCGGGGTGATCGACCTGTTCGCCAACAAGACCGTCGGCCAGCTCACCTCGGTTCCCGGGCCGGACTCCGCGGTGCGGCTCGCAGGGACACCGGTCGAGGGGATGCTCGGCTGGGTGCCGATGAGCGGAGACCAGGCGATCGGGATCAGCATCTTCAGCTACGACGGAAGGGTGTCCGTGGGGATAGCCACCGATGCCGAACTCGTGCCGGACCCTGGCCGGGTCGCCGAGATGATCGAGGGCCAGTTCGCGACCTTCGACGGCTGGGAGGCCCAGGTCTGAGGACCGCCGTCGCCGTCGCCGCTCCTCCTCTCCGCGCCGCACCTCACCACGCCGGCCCATGGACCCCGGTAGGTGTGGCGAACCGGGAGAACCCTCGTGATGTCGGTCACGCCTGCTCTAGCCTGAAGCGGAGCGCACATAGCCCGGTGGGCGAGCGTGGCCACGGGAGAGGGGCCGGGACGATGGGGGAGACGACGAGAGTCAGGATTCCGCTGCGGGATCAGTTGTGGTTGCACATGGATCGCCCCGACAACCTCATGTACATCACGTCGTTGGTGTGGTTCTCGGAGATCCCCGACTGGGACGCGGTCACCGAGACGATCACCACCCGGATGGTCGGACCCCACCCGGTGTTCCGCCGGGTCCCGGTCCGCGAGGGCAGGCGGTGGTACTGGGAGGACGATCCCGACTTCGACCTCTCCAACCATCTGATCCGCGGTCGGCTCCCCGCGCCGGGCGGGCGGGCCGAGGCCGAGGCGTACGTTTCCGAGCAGATGAGCATCCAGCTCCCTGATGACCGCCCCATCTGGCGTGCCGAGTTCCTCGAGGGTTACCACGGCCACGGCCACGGCCACGAGGCCGAACGGGAGGGTGCGCTGGTCCTGTTCCGGGTCCAGCACGGGATGGTCGACGGCATCCGGCTGACCCAGTTGGTCCTGGGTCTGTGTGATAGCGATGACGACACCCCGCTGCCCCGGGTGGGCCGACCCCTCTCCCCTGGTGGGGGCGGGATACTCGGGACGGTCGGCAGCGCCGGGGTGGGGATGGTCAGGGACTCGTTCGGCATCGCCCGCGGTCTCGCCGGCGCCACGGTCACGTTCCCGTGGACCCTCACGCGGCTGGTCAGGGACGTGGTGGCCCCGGGCCGCGGGGTCACCCGGGTGCCCACGCGCGTCGTGGAATCCCTGGCAGACAACGTCGACCCCACTAACAGGACGACCAATACCTATCGTTCGACCTTCCGGCTGCTGTTCGAACCCAGATCGCCCGAGCTGTCCTGGAGCGGTCACGCCCACGTCCAGAAGAAGGTCTCCTGGATCTCCGGGCTGGACCTCGCAGCGATCAAGAGGGTGGCGAAGGCGCACGACACCACAGTCACCACCGTGATGCTCGCGGCGGTGTCCAGGGCGCTCACCGAGTACCTCGACGCCCACGGCGATCGTCGGGTCTCGGACATCAACCTCATGGTGCCGATGTCCATCGAGCCGGTGGGCGACGAACTGCCGGAGGAACTGGGCAACCACCTCACGATCATCCTCATGCGCCTGCCGCTGGGGATCGATGACGCCGACGAGCTCATCGACGCGATCGCCACGTCCATGTCCCGGGTGCGCTACTCGTTCGAACCGCACGTCAACTTCGCCACCATGCTCGGCGTGGCGGTCACTCCCGGCCCGGTGGCGCACGCGGTGATCGACCTGCTCGCCAACAAGACCGTCGGCCAGCTCACGTCGGTACCCGGGCCGGTCTCCACGGTGCGGATAGCCGGCACTCCCGTCGAGGGGATACTCGGCTGGGTTCCGATGACCGGCGACCAGGCCTTCGGGATCTGCATCTTCAGCTACAACGGCAAGGTCTCGGTAGGCATCGCCACCGACGCGGAACTCGTGCCCGACCCGGGCCGGGTGGCCGGGATGATCGAGGACAAGTTCGCGACGTTCGCCGGCTGGCACGAAGGCGAATGACCAGCCGGCGCGTCGATCCTCCCGGAACGAGCCCGCCTCACCACGCCGGCGCCGGGACCTCCGGGTGCGCGGCGAACCATGCACCGATGTAGGACATGTCGATGCCCTGGTCCTCCGCGATCAGGTCGTACATCGTGCGACCGTCGAGCGCCTCGCGAAGCAGGTCGGCGTGTCCACTGTGCCGGTTGATCTCGGTCAGCACGTGCTGCGCGGCCCAGCGTCCGTTGAACGGTGCCAGCTCAGGCGGGAACCACGGCATCTCGGTGGGGACCGGGACCTGCGCGTCCAGATCGGCGGCTCGGAGATGGGCGAGTCCGGCGGCGCACCGACGGTCGTACTCGGCGAGGATGTCCTCGGCGGTCGCGTCAAGGTCGACCCTGTTGACGGCCTCGGCCCACTCGAAGGCCTCCGGTAGCGAGCGTCCCGTCTCCAGGGGGTCCGGCGCGACGGCCGCCCGGCCCAGCCAGCCCTCGGCCACCTGGCCGATGTGCAGGATGAGCCAGCCCAGGGTGAGCTCACTCGACGGGACCGGGCGCGCGCGCAGTTGATCGCCGGTGAGGCCGTGGACGATCGAGCGGGCGTTGACGAGCGCGTCGTCGATCCACTCGAGCAGGGTCTCGCGCTCGGTGGTGTGGGTGGCGGGGAACAGTGGCATGGCGAACTCCTGGGTGGTGCGTCGTGGATGGGGTGGTGTCGGCGAGCGCCGACGGGTCGTCCGGGCCGTCCAGGTCAGACAGACCGACCGGTCGACCGGATCAACGGGTGTGGGCGTACAGGTCACGGAGCAGGCACAGCTCCGCGCCGTGGTGGATGACCTCGCGGTGGATGTGCAGGACGAGGGTGGCCATGGGGGCGGAGGACCAGTGGCCCTCGGCCTCCCCGACGGGCGTGGCGAGGGCATCGTCGTCGAGCCCCCGGACCCCCTCCATCCAGCCCGCGTAGGTGCGGTCGAGCTGGGTGAGCCCGCCCTCGGCGTCACCGGCGAACTCGTGGGTCATGTAGTCGTGGGGCGGGCCGCCGAAATGGTCGTGCCACCGGGCTCCGAGCACTCCCACGACCACGTGGCCGATCCGCCACGCGATGGTCGTCAGCGGTGCGGGCCGGGGTTCGGGATAGGCGAAGTCGATCGTGAAGTCGCCGCTGCCGGCCTGCACTTCCGCGGAACCGGTGCCCCGCGGACGCACGCCCCAGGTCCGATCGTCGGGTGCGGGGGAGAAGTGGTACTCGTCGTCGGTCAGGCCCTCCAGGCGCGGCCGGAGGTGGCTGGTCCAGTGGTACTCGAGTTGGTCGACGAGCTGGTCGGTCCAGTCGATGGTGCGGGCAGTGGTCATGGTGGTCTCCCGGTGGTGGGGGCGGTCGGCCGACAGTCGGGCCGCTCGCTCGCGGTCCGACAGCAGACTCTCAGGTAATCAGGACAGATCGTGTCCTCTGACGGTGCGAGAGTGGACCACGTGACCGAGGACAAGATGCCCACGACCCAGCGCGTGCTGGGACTGCTCGACCTGTTGCAGCGGCGCGCGGTGTGGACCGGGCCCGAACTCGCGGCCGAGCTCGGGGTCACCACCCGCTCGGTGCGGCGGGACGTGGACCGACTGCGCGACCTGGGCTATCCGGTCGAGTCCGAGCGCGGCGCGGGCGGGGGGTACCGGCTGGGATCGGGACGC
>NZ_JAALDX010000200.1 GCF_014145095.1 Dietzia sp. SLG310A2-38A2
GCCCAGCGGCGCGGACCTGCGGGTGACCTCGGTCGGCGTGGATCTCGGCGGCGTGACGTTCGCCGTGGAGGTCGGCACGGACACCGACCGGTACGACACGGTGCTCGCCGCGGGCGCGATCCTGTTCCTGTCCTTCGTGCCCGTGGCCGGGCTGGCGACCGCGGTGTTCGTGCACTACGCGATGGGCAGCGTACTGCGGCCGGTGGAATCGATCCGCTCGCGGGTCGCCGAGATCTCCGCCTCGGGGCGCGGCGAGCGGGTCCCGGTGCCCGAGGCGGAGGACGAGATCGCGCGCCTGGCCCGCACCATGAACGCGATGCTCGCCCGCCTGGACGCCGCGAGGACCGCCCAGGTGGCCTTTGTCGGCGACGCCTCGCACGAATTGCGCAGCCCCCTGTCCACGCTGTCGACCCTGCTGGAGCTGTCCTCGACCTCCGGCACCCCGGTCGACGTGGAGACCGTGGACGACCTCCTGCTCCCCGAGGTCCAACGCATGCGGTCGATGGTCGAGGACCTGCTCATGCTGGCCAAGAACGACGAGCGAGGCGTCCCCCTGCGTCGCGAGGACGTGGACCTCGACGACATCGTCCTCTCCGAGGTCGGACGGCTTCGCGGACTGGGCGGACTCGAGGTCACGGGCGCGGTGGAGCCCGCGCGACTGATCGGCGACCCCGATGCCCTGCTGCGGGTCGTTCGTAACCTCGTCGACAACGCGCGGCGGCACGCGCGCGAGGCCGTGACCATCGGGCTCACCGTTGATCGCACGACCCCGGCGGGACCGCGCGCCGTGATCACCGTCGACGACGACGGCGACGGGGTGCCACCGGAACAGCGCGACACGGTGTTCGACCGCTTCGCCCGGCTCGACGCCGACCGCGCCCGGGGCACCGGGGGGTCCGGCCTGGGGCTGGCGATCGTCGCCGAGATCACCCGCTCCCACGGGGGAACGGTCCGTGTCGAGGACTCCCCCGCAGGTGGAGCGCGGTTCGTCGTGGAACTGCCGGTCGAGACCATCGGGGAGCTCCCCGACCAGCCGTGACCGATCCGGGCGGCCACCACCGCGGCGCCGCGCCACCGGCCGGACCGCGAGCGGATAGGCTCGGCTGTCGTGTGGGCCCGCCTGAACCGCCTCTTCGACGCCGAGGACGCATGGACCCGACCGTTGCCGGAGAACTACCTCCGGGCCGACGCGGTCCTCGCCCTGGCCATGTTCGCCTGCTCGGCGGTGGGTCTGGAGATCCTGCGGAGCATGAGCGTGTTGGGCGGGGAGAGCGCCCCGCTCTGGGCCCAGTACGCGGCGATGGTGAGCGCGGCGGCCCTGCTCGCCATCCGCCGCCGCCTCCCGCTCCTGACCGGTCTCGGCGCGACCGCGCATCTGCTGATCATCGGCAGTGTCATGCCGCTGGTGATGGGACAGGTCTCCCAGCAGGTGCTGTATTTCATCGCCGTCTACTCCGCGGTGGCGTGGGCCCGCGACCGCAGGGCGCTGGTCGCTGTGGCGGTGGGGATCGCCGCCGCCCTCGCGTTGTGGATGATCTGGTACCTCGCGCTGGGATCGGGGATGCAGCAGATCCTCGACACCCTCGATGACACCGACCGCTCGTCGGGGCTCGTCCCTCCCGTGCCCGCCTACCTCGTCTACACCGCCCTCATCAACATCGTCTACTTCGGCGGCGCCGCCGCACTCGGCATCGCCTCGTGGCGGGGTGCACGTCGCCGCCACGCCCTCGCCGAGCAGGCCGACACCATCGAGCACCAGGCCGAGGCCCTGCGCGACCGCGCCGTCGTCGAGGAGCGACTGCGCATCGCCCGGGAGTTG
>NZ_JAALDX010000201.1 GCF_014145095.1 Dietzia sp. SLG310A2-38A2
CACCCTGCCCCACGGCGGGGGCGCGCCCGGGCCGGCCCCGCGGATCAGATCTCGACCAGCATCTTCCCGACGTTGGCCCCGCGCATGAGGTCGAGGAACGCGTCCACGGAGTTGTCGATGCCCTCCACGACCGTCTCGTCGAAGACGACCTCACCCGAGGCGACCCACGGCCCGACCTTCTCCGCGAACTCCTTGAACAGGTGCATGTATTTGTTGACGGTGAAGCCCTGCAGGGTGAGGCCGCGGGTGATGGCGTGCCACATGTTGTCCGGCCCGGGCGACCGCTGGGTGGCGTTGTACGAGCTGATCGCCCCGCACAGCGCCAGGCGACCGTCGTCGTTCATCAGGTCCAGCGCGGCCTCGAGGTGGTCGCCGCCGACGTTGTCGAAGTACACGTCGATTCCCTCGCCGTCGGCGTCGCCGAAGTGCTCGCGCAGGAGCGTGCGGACCGGGCCGTCCTTGTAATTGATCGCGGCGTCGAATCCGTAACTCGAGGTGGCCTTGTCGACCTTCTCCGCACTCCCGGCCGAACCGACGACCTTCGAGGCACCCATGAGCCGGGCGATCTGACCGACGGCCGAGCCGACGGAACCGGCTGCGCCGGAGACGAAGACGGACTCGCCCTCCTGGAAGCGCCCGATGTGCAGCAGCCCCACGTAGGCCGTGAGGCCCGTGGTCCCGAGGATCCCCAGGTACGCGGAGACCGGGACGCCCTCGATCTCCTGCACCACCCGGAACTGCCGGCCGTCGCCCTGCGCGACGTCCCGCCAGCCGAGGTCGTGCATGACGACCGTCCCGACCGGGTGGGCGTCCGAGCGGGACTCCACGACACGCCCGACGGCGCCGCCGGTCATGGTCTCGTTCAACTCGAACGGCGGGATGTAGGAGCGGCCCTCGTTCATCCGGCCGCGCATGTAGGGGTCGACGGAGAGGTACTCGTTGGCCACGCGCACCTCGCCCTCGGCGAGCTCGGGCAGGTCGACGGCGACGGTGCGGAAGTCGTCATGGGTCGGCCATCCGCGGGGACGGCTGACGAGCTGGATCTGGGTGCTGGTCGTCATCACTCATGTGTACGCGCCCTGTCTGCGGGGCTGCCACCGGCCACTTCTCTAGTAGGCTTCGCCTTCGTGCAGGACCAGCCCACTCCCGACCCCGCTTCGGCGACGCTCCCCGACGAGCGCGTCCGCAGTGAGATCGTCAGCGACTCCCACACCTTCCGCCGGGCCGTGGCCGACCTCCGCCAGGGGCTGGGCCAGCGCGAGTTGTGGCTCTCGCTGGGCTGGCAGGACATCAAGCAGCGCTACCGCCGCTCCACGCTGGGTCCGCTGTGGATCACCATCGCGACCGGCGTCATGGCCACGGCGCTGGGGCTGCTGTACTCGATCCTCTTTCAGATCCCGTTGGCGGAGTTCCTCCCGCACGTCACCGTGGGCCTGATCCTCTGGGGCTTCATCTCCGGCTGCATCAAGGAGGGCTCGGAGGTCTTCATCTCCAACGAGGGCCTGATCAAGCAGCTGCCCAGCGCGCTCAGCGTCCACGTGTACCGGCTGGTGTGGCGGCAGTTCCTGTTCCTGTGCCACAACCTGGTGATCTGGGTCGTGCTCATGTTGGTCTACCCGCGGCCGTTGGGCTGGGACCTGTTGCTGGCAGTACTGGGCCTGGCGGTGCTCATGCTCAACGGTGTCTGGGTGGCCATGCTGTTCGGCATCCTGGCCACCCGCTTCCGCGACATCGCCCCGCTGCTCGACTCCATGGTGCAGCTGCTGTTCTACATGACCCCCATCGTGTGGACCACGCAGACGCTGTACGAGCAGGGCGGGGAGATCGCCAACCGCGCCCGCATCGCCGAGCTCAATCCGCTCTACCACTACCTGGAGATCGTGCGCGCCCCCATGCTGGGCCAGCCCGTCGCCGCTTATCACTGGTGGGTCGTCCTGGCCTGCACGGCCGTGGGCCTCATCCTCGCCTTTGTCGCGCTGCGCCGGTTCCGCTCCCGAGTCCCGTACTGGGTGTAGGAGGTATATCCCATGAGCCCCGCCACACCCACCCCCGGCGGCGTGTCCATCGACTGCGTGGACGCGTGCGTGGACTTCCCGATCTTCGACGCCAAGTCGCGCTCCCTCAAGAAGGCGGTCCTCGGCTCCGCCGGCGGCGCGATCGGACGGAACTCGTCCAACGTCGTCGTCGTCGAGGCCCTCAGGGACATCACCCTCTCCCTCCGGGAGGGGGACCGCATCGGGCTGGTCGGGCACAACGGGGCCGGCAAGTCCACGCTGCTGCGGCTGCTGTCCGGCATCTACGAGCCCACCCGCGGCGCCGCCCGGATCCGGGGGCGCGTCGCGCCGGTGTTCGACCTCGGAGTGGGCATGGACCCGGAGATCACCGGGTACGAGAACATCATCATCCGCGGCCTGTTCCTGGGCCAGACCCGCAAGCAGATGAAGGCCAAGGTCGAGGAGATCGCGGACTTCACCGAACTCGGCGACTACCTGGACATGCCGCTGCGCACCTACTCGACCGGCATGCGCGTCCGGTTGGCGATGGGCGTGGTGACCTCGATCGACCCGGAGATCCTGCTGCTCGACGAGGGCATCGGCGCGGTGGATGCCGAGTTCATGAAGAAGGCGCGGATCAAGCTGGCCGACCTGGTCTCCCGGTCCGGGATGCTGGTGTTCGCCTCCCACTCCAACGAGTTCCTGGCGCAGCTGTGCGACTCGGCGATGTGGATCGATCACGGTCGCATCCGGCAGCGCGGCAGCATCGAGGAGATCGTCACCGCCTACGAGGGCCCCGAGGCCGGGCGATCGATCGCCGCGTACATGGAGAGGATGAAGCGTGAGGGCTGACAGCGCGGGCCCAGGCGAGCATTCCGGCAGCGCAACCGCCGTAGGTGGCGCAGGTGGCGCGGGGGCCGGCGACGCACGGCGGGTCGTGGCCGTAGTGGTCACTCACAAACGGCTCGACCAGCTCCGCGCGTCGCTCGAGATGGTGTGCGGGCAGACCCGGCCGATCGACCACCTGGTGGTGGTGGACAACGCCGACGAGCAGGCGGTGCGCGAGCTCGTCGAATCGCAGCCCGTGGAGGCCACCTACGTGGGCTCGAGGCACAACCTCGGCGGCGCCGGCGGCTTCGCGTTGGGCATGCTGCACGCCCTGGCCACGGGCGCCGACCTCGTGTGGTGTGCGGACGACGACGGCAGGCCCGAGGGCCCCGAGGTCCTGGCCACGCTGATGGCCTGCATGGACCGCCACGGGCTGGAGGAGGTCTCTCCGGTGGTGTGCGACCTCGCCGAGCCCGACCGGTTGGCGTTCCCTCTACGCCGCGGCGTGGTGTGGCGGCGCTGGCGCAGCGAGCTGTTCGCGGACAGCGAGGGCGGCGAGTCCCTCGACGGCGGCAAGGGCGGCGACCAGGGCGCGGGTGGACCCTCCGGGGCGGACACGGACCTTCTGCCCGGTATCGCCTCCCTGTTCAACGGCGCGCTCTTCACCGCGGACTGCCTCGACCGCGTGGGCGTCCCGGACCTGCGGCTGTTCATCCGCGGCGACGAGGTGGAGATGCACCGGCGCCTGGTGCGGTCCCGACTGCCCTTCGGCACCTGCCTGACCACCGCGTATCTGCACCCGCAGGGGTCCGACGAGTTCAAGCCGATCCTCGGCGGCCGCATGCACACCCAGTTCCCCGACGACCCGGTCAAACGGCACTTCACCTACCGCAATCGCGGGTACGTGCTCACCCAGCCCGGCAACCGGCGCCTCATCCCCCAGGAGATCCTGCGCTTCGGCTGGTACTTCCTGGTGACCAGGCGGGACCCGGCCGGCCTGCGCGAGTGGATGCGTCTGCAGCGGTTGGGCGCGGGCGAGCGGTTCGACAAGCCATGACCGACTGGATCACCCTGCAGTCCCGGGCCGTCGACCTGTACGACCGGGTCCTGCCGATGGTCACCGACTGGGAGGCCGCCACCCCGTGCAGCGAGTGGACCGCCCGTGAGGTGCTGGCCCACGTCGTGGACGAGCAGATGTGGGTCCCTGGGCTGTTGGCCGGAGGGACGGTCGACGAGGTGGCCGGGGACCTCGAGGAGCCGCTCCGTCGGCTCACCGGGGCCAGCGGTCCCGACCTCGTGGCCTACTGGCACACCCTGTGCGCGCCGGTGGCCGCCGCGTGGCGGGGCACCCCGATCGACGACGAGGTCCACCTCTCCTACGGTCGGGCGCCGATGGTGCACTATCTCGCGCAGCAGACCTTCGATCTGGCCGTCCACGCCTGGGACCTGTCGGTCTCCCAGGGGGTCGACCTGCCGTGGGGCGACGACCTCGAACTCGCCGTCCTCGACTTCGTCCGGACCGATCTCGCCGACGACCCGGCCCCGGAACTGTTCTCCGCGCCGCTCCCGGGCTTCGACGGAAAAGGGGTCCCGCCCCGGCACGCCGCTCTCGCGCGTACCGGTCGGGACCCCTCGGCCTGGCCGGCGGCCTAGCAGACACCGGCCGGCGGCCCAGTAGGCCCTGGCCGGCGGCCCAGTAAGCCCTGGCCGGCGGCCTGGCAGGACTGGCAGGACTGGCCCTGCGGCCTACCCGGCCTCGCGGAGCGCCGCCATCGGGCACTTCTCGATGGCCTTGCGAGCCCTCTTCTGGAGATCCTCGGGGACCTCCTCCACGAGCAGGCGCACCACCTCGTCGTCGTCGCCCAGGGCGAAGACCTTCGGGGCGAGGCCGACGCACACCGCCTGCCCCTCGCACCGGTCCGGGTCGATCGCGATCTTCATGAGAAACCTCCTGGTTGAAACACTGGGTACACGGATGTCACGACCTGTCGGGGTCAGCTCACCGGCACGAAGTCGACCTTGTCCCGGACGCCACAGTCCGGGCACTGCCAGTTGTCCGGGATCTCCGACCACGGCGTGCCGGGGGCGAAACCCTCCCGCGGCTCGCCGAGCGACTCGACGTAGTGGTGGCCACAGTTGGGGCAGGCGTAGGTGCCGATCGGCGAGACGGCGCTGCGGACGGCGTCCACGTCGGGCTCGGGATCGAGGACTGCGGTCGCCGTGGCGGCCGGGGCGGAGGACCGGCTGGTCGCGGTGCTCGTGCCGGTGGCCGACGGGGCGGCGTAGCGCGCCAGGATCCGCTCCCGCTTGGACGGCTGGATGTTGGCCCGGGTGACGTCGCCGTCGTAGTGATCGAGAACCCGGTGATCCATGATCCTGCGCCAGATCGGCGGGAAGTAGGCCACCACGATGAGCGCGGCGTACCCGGCGGGCAGCTGCGGGGCGTCGTCGGTGGTGCGCAGTACCTGGTAGCGGCGCATCGGGTTGGCGTGATGATCCGAGTGACGCTGCAGGTGGTAGAGGAAGATGTTGGTGACCAGGTGGTCGGAGTTCCACGAGTGCTCGGGGCGACACCGCTGGTAGCGGCCGCTGTCGAGCTTCTTGCGGCGCAGTCCGTAGTGCTCGAGGTAGTTGACGACCTCCAGCAGGCTGAACCCGTACACCGCCTGCAGGATCAGCCAGGGCAGAACCTCGAGACCGAAGGCTGCGGTGAGGGCACCGAACAGGACCACCGTCATGAGCCAGGCGTTGATGTTGTCATTGCGCAGGGTCCACGGAGACTTTCCGAGGCGCTCCAGACGATTCTTCTCCAGCTCCCAGGCCGAGATGAGGGAGCCGATGACGCTGCGCGGGAGGAAGGCCCAGAACGACTCGCCGAGTCGCGAGCTGGCCGGGTCCTCCGGGGTGGCGACGCGGGCGTGGTGACCGCGGTTGTGCTCGATGTAGAAGTGCCCGTAGGCGGTGGTGGCCAGGGCGACCTTGGACAACCACTTCTCGGAGTTCTGGATCTTGTGTCCGAGTTCGTGAGCGGTGTTGATGCCGATGCCCCCGGCGATGCCCACGGCCCAGGCGACGCCGATCTTGGCCACCAGACCCAGGCCGCCCTCGTGGCCGAAGAACGACAGGTCGTCCGCGGTCCAGAGGTAGCAGGCGACGATCAGGGCGGCGTACTGCACCGGGAGGTACAAGTACGTGCACCACCGGTAGAAGGGGTCGGCCTCCAGGCGTTCGATGACCTCCTCGGGCGGGTTCCGACCGTCCACCCCGACGACCATGTCGAGCAGGGGGATGAACACGAACACGACGAAGGGCGCGACGAACCACGCCACGACCGCGGCGGTTCCCCACCCGGCGTGGGAGAACCACGAGAACAACCCGAGAGAGATGAACAGCGCGCCGGCGGGGATGAGCCCGAGCAGCCACAGGTATCGCTTGCCGTCAGTCCAGGGATACGGCTGCGCCGCGGTCTCCCCTGTCTGGAGGTCGGTGTGCATCACAAGACTCCCTTGATCGAACCCGGCAGCATGTGTCGCACGCCACCTAGTGCGTCAAATCTAGACAAACACAAGCCGTATGTCTAGACAAGGGCACGCTTTTTGTCCAGGCGGCCCTCCTGGTGGCCCTTTCCTGCAGGTCCATCCCCGTGCGCGCGCTCGACCGAGGGCCTTAACTGACTCGCGGGTAAGTTAGGATCGGACCGTGCCCAAGACCGTGCTGCACCGATACACCTCCAGCCCCCGGGCGTTCCAGCTGCTGGCCTCGCTGTATCCCCCTCTGCTCGGCTCAGGGATCCGCATCCGGCACATCGCCCCGGACTGGACGCGCGGGGAGCTGAGCATGCACGTCGCACCGTGGACCGCCAACACCAACGGCACCGCGTTCGGCGGCGCACTGTTCGCCGCGACCGACGTCCTCTACGGCGCCCTGCTGTCGGGGCAACTCGGTGGCGGGTACCAGGTGTGGACCAAGAGCGCGACGATCGATTTCCGGGCCCCCGGCCGGGGCCGACTGCGGTGCGTGGTGGACGTCCCCGGCCCCGAGGCGGACGCCATCAGGGAGCGACTGACCGACCACCCGAGCACCAGCATCGTCCACACCGCGGTGGTGAGCGACAGCCGCGGCACGACGGTCGTGGAGGCGCAGCACACGATGTTCATCCGACGGAAGAGCTGACCGGGGGCGAACCGGCCCGGGGCGCGTAGGATTATCCGGTCCCCGGCCCTCCTCGGAAAGGAATCCCGTTGGGAGCCACCCCGCTCGCCTGGTCGCTGTCCGTCGGCTTGATCGTCGCACTACTGCTGTTCGACTACTTCTTCCACGTGCGCAAGGAACACATCCCGACGCTCAGGGAGTCGGCCATCTGGTCCGCGATGTACGTGGGCATCGCGATCGTCTTCGGTTTCCTCGTGTGGATCTTCGGCGGAAACCAGATGGGCGTCGAGTACTTCGCCGGTTACATCACCGAGAAGGCGCTGTCGGTGGACAACCTGTTCGTGTTCCTGCTCCTGTTGACCAGTTTCAAGGTCCCGCGCGCCGGGCAGCAGAAGGCACTCCTGTTCGGCATCGTGTTCTCGATCATCGCCCGGACCGGTTTCATCTTCGTCGGAGCGGCGCTGCTCAACGCGTTCAGTGCGCTGTTCTACGTGTTCGGACTGTTCCTCATCGTCACCGCGGGGCGTCTCCTGGCCGAGGACGACGAGGACGACGACGCGGACAACGTCGTGGTGCGCCTGGCCAAGAAGTTCATCCCGGCGACCGATCACTACGACCACGACAAGCTGTTCACCATCGAGAACGGCAAGAAGGTCATGACGCCGATGATGATCGTCATGGTGGCGATCGGCGGCACTGACATCATGTTCGCGCTGGACTCCATCCCCGCGATCTTCGGCCTCACCCAGAACGTCTTCATCGTCTTCACCGCGACCACGTTCTCGCTCCTCGGACTGCGCCAGCTGTACTTCCTGCTGGACGGCCTGCTCGACCGTCTCGTCTACCTCAAGTACGGCCTGGCGGCGATCCTGGGCTTCATCGGCGTCAAGCTGATCCTCCACGCTCTGCACGAGAACAACCTGCCGTTCATCAACCAGGGCGAGCACGTCGACGTGGTGGAGGTACCCACCTATCTCTCGCTGGGCGTCATCGTGGCCGTGCTCGTGGTGACCGTCGTGGCCTCCCTGGTGAGCCCGGCCGGGAAGGCGCTCACCGTGCTCGGCAACCTCAAGCGGTACTCGCACGAGTACCTGAACAAGAACTTCACCGACGACCCCGTCGAGCGGGCCAAGCTGTGGGCCAAGATCCTCGACAACGAGGACAAGCTCAAGACGATCGACCGGAAGTACTTCGGCTCCGAGGGCGACGTCTGGGAACTCGAACAGCTGCTGCGCAGGGTCTGGGACGATCACGCCCGCTACGAGCGTGCGACCGACTACACCCGCTGACCGGCGGCTACGCGCTCCGGCCGGCCCACATCCCGAGCGGGTCGGCGACCGGTTCCCCGGGGAGCGGTGGGAGCAGCAGGGCCCCCGGCCACAGTGACCGCAGCGCCGGGAGCACGCCACTCGCACCCGGGTCGCCGACCCGGCCGGG
>NZ_JAALDX010000202.1 GCF_014145095.1 Dietzia sp. SLG310A2-38A2
GTCCCCCCGAGCCGGGGGTCGACGACGCGGAGTCTGCTCCGCCGCCGGCCGGAGCGTGCGACTCGCGCAGGCGCCGGACGACCGGTGCCTCGAGGGTCGACGATGCGGATTTGACGAACTCTCCCTGATCGCGGAGTTTCGTCAGAAGTTCTTTACTGGTGATACCGAACTCTTTTGCCAGTTCGTGTACCCGGGGCTTGCCTGCCACTGCTCTCCTCACTGCGAGGTCTTCACGGCAGGGCTGGCCGCGCGACCTCGGTCTACATTCGATGGACGTTCATCGCTGGAGCTTCACGGTGTGCTCATCGTGTCTGGTCCGTTCCTTCTCTTGTGCTCCCCCGGTCGGCCCATGCGGCCGACGGGTGGTCTCGTGCTCACGACGATAGCGTCTCGAGCACCTCCGAGATCGCGTCCTGGGACACGTTCCCGGCGACCCGCAGGGACCTGGTGAAGGCCCTGCGGTCGAGTGCTGTCGCGATACACCGCTCATCACGGTGCACCCAGGCTCCCCGCCCGACCGCTCGCCGGTCGGGGTCAGGTGAGAGAGCTGCCGCCCGCGGATCGTGAACGATCCGCAGTAACCGGGAATCGGAATCCCGGCGGCGACAGCCGACGCAGGTCCTCACCGGACCCGGCACCTCGGCTGAGCCCTGCTGCTGGTCGGGTTGCACCCGCATGAGGCCGCCTCGGTTTCTCACCGTCCCTCCCACGCGAGTGGGTGAACGTGAAGTCACTGTGACATCTGGTGAGTCTACAGGTCGTTGACTACCGACCCTAACGGCGCGCCCGACCGCGTGGACCGCGACCGTGCCGGACGTCACTCCGCGTCGCTGTGGATGTCGATTCGCCACTGCGTCAGTCGGTGGGCCAGGCGGGCGTTCTGCCCCTCCTTGCCGATCGCGAGCGAGAGCTGATAGTCGGGGACGACGACGCGCGCCGCCCTCGTCTCGGCGTCCGCGACGGTCACCGAGATGACCTTCGCAGGGGAGAGCGCGTTGCCGACGAAGACCGTGGGGTCCTCGTCGAAGTCCACGATGTCGATCTTCTCGCCGTTCAACTCCGCCATCACGGCCCGGACGCGGGCACCGTTCGGCCCGATGCAGGCGCCCTTGGCGTTGAGTCCCGAGATGGTCGTCTCCACGGCGATCTTGGTCCGGTGGCCGGCCTCCCGCGCGATCGCCGAGATCCGGACCGATCCGTCGCCGATCTCCGGCACCTCCAGGGCGAAGAGTCCACGGACGAGGTCCGGGTGGGTGCGCGACAGGGAGACGGAGGCACCGTGGGGACCCTTGTGAACCCCCACCACGTGGCACTTGATGCGGTCGCCGTGCTGGTAGGTCTCACCCGGTACCTGCTCAGCCGGTGCGATGGTGCCCTCGGTCCCGCCGTTCTCGGGCCCGATGTGCACGACGATGATCCCTCGGGCGTTCGCGCGCGAATCCGATTGGATGACTCCGCTGACCACCTCACCTTCCCGGGCGACCAGGTCACCGTAGATCCGCTCGGTCTCGGCCTCGCGCAGGCGTTGGAGGATGATCTGCCGGGCCGTCGCCGCGGCCACCCGACCGAAATCGGAGGGCGTGGCGTCGAACTCGCCGATCCGGTTGCCCTCCTCGTCGACCTCGGCCGCCATGACCGCGACGGTTCCGGCCTTCCGGTCGAGTTGGATCCTCGCGACACGGTGTGCGTCGTCGGTGCGCTTGTATGCGGTGAGCAGTGCGTTCTCCAGGGTCCGCACCAGGTCGTCCAGCGGGATCTCCCGCTCCTGGGACAACATGTTCAGCGCCGCCATGTCGATGTTCAACTGTCTTCTCCTTCTCGCACGCCACGTCCGGGGTTCGCGGGCTCCGACAGGAGGGCGAGTTCGTCCTCCGGAGCGGGCCGGAACTCGACCCGGATCACAGCGCGTGCCACGTCGTCCAACGTTACCGAGTCGACACGCATCCCACGACCCGACCTCGAGACCAGCCGTACTGTCCCGGTCTGCTCATCGAGGTCACCGACCCGCCCACGGGCGGGACCGGTGACCCCCTCGACGTACGTCACGTCGACCTGACGACCACGGGCCCGCCTCCAGTGCCGCGGTGCCTCGAGTGGTGCGTCCACGCCGCGGCTGGTCACCTCGAAGGTCACGGCCCGGTCGGGTCCACCCCACTGCTCGGCGACGGCGTCGAGGTCGGTGGACAACCTGGTGAGATGGTCCAGAGTGACACCGGAGTCGCCGTCGACGACGACGGTCACGTGCCAGTCGGCCGCCCGCGAGTCCTCCCGGATCTCCTCGAGTTCGAGTCCGTGGTCGGCGACCGCTCTGCGGATATGGGCCCTGTCGGGCTCGGGGACGATCACGTTGCTCCTGGCGTCGCTGCTGGTGGGTGCCGATCCGGGTTGCGGACGGGCCGGATCACTGTACCGCCCCCGGGTCGGCGCCCGACGGGCCCTGGCAGGATGTCGGGGTGCCTGTTTCCTCCACCGCCCCCGTGTCGCGCCGACGGTTCGTCGCGGCGACCGCGGTCGCCACCGGGTTGGCGGTCGCCGGGGGGTGCTCCCTGCCCCTGGTCGACGACGAGCCGGATCCCCTGCTGCCGTTGGCCGA
>NZ_JAALDX010000203.1 GCF_014145095.1 Dietzia sp. SLG310A2-38A2
TGGACCGCGGCGCCGTCCGACCGGGTCATCACGGTACGGCCGGCGTCATCGGGGCACGCCCCGTCAGCGTCCGGCGACCGACGCGCGCGCGGCGAGGATCCCGGCCACGGCGATGCCGTTGACTATGCGCCCGTCCAGGACCGCGTCCACGGCCTCGGCGAACGGCATCCGGGCCACCTCCATGTCCGCCTCCTCGTGCCGCGCCTCCGGCCGGGCCACCTCACTCAGGTCCCTGGCCAGGAACACGTGGACGCGCTCGGTACAGAACCCCGGTGACGGAACGATCGAGATGACCGGCTCCCAGGACCGCGCCACCAATCCGGTCTCCTCGACCAGCTCACGCTGTGCGGTCTCCACGGGCCGTTCGCCGTCGACGTCGCACAGCCCGGCCGGCAGTTCCCAGAGTCGCTCCCCCACCGCGTGGCGGTACTGACGGACGAGCGTCACCTGATCGGAGTCATCGAGCGCGATCACCGCGACCGCGTCGTCGTGACCGCAGATCTCCCGGTCGGCGGTGCCCCCGCCCGGCATAGTGAGGGTGTCCACGCGCAGCCGGACGATCCGGCCGTCGAAGATCTCCCGGCTGGCGACGGTCCGGTAGTCGTGCGACCCGGGGGCACCGGTGTCGGACACGCGGATCAGCTTCCGTCCGAGCGGACGTCGGAGGTCAGCTCGGCATCGACGTCGTCAGCGCGCACGCTGGACGTCTTGGCGTCCGGCGCGGCGACGGTCGCGTGAGCGGATTCCCCCGACTGGTCGGCCCGCCACGGCTCGACCGGCAGCCGCATCTCGTTCTCGTAGTCCAGGGCCGCCTTGATGAACGCGGCGAACAGCGGGTGGGGGCGTGTCGGCCGCGATTTGTACTCGGGGTGGGCCTGGGTGGCCACGAAGAAGGGGTGCTGCTCCGGCGGGTACTCGACAAACTCCACCAGGTGACCGTCGGGCGAGGTGCCGGAGAACCGCAGACCGGACTCGGCGACCTTGTCGCGGTAGGCGTTGTTGACCTCGAACCGGTGTCGGTGCCGTTCCGAGATCTCCGTGGCACCGTACGCCTCCGCCACCAGCGACCCCTTGGTGAGCACGGCCGGGTACGCACCCAGGCGCATCGTCCCGCCGAGATCGGCATTGCCGGCCACGGCGTCGACCTGATCCGCCATCGTGGAGATCACCGGATGCTCGGTGTCCGGCTCGAACTCACTGGACGAGGCCCCCTCGAGCCCGACCGATCGGGCCGCCTCGATGACGGAACACTGCAGACCCAGACACAGTCCGAGCAACGGGATACGGTTCTTCCGCGACCACGAGATGGCGCCCAGCTTGCCCTCGATTCCACGGATGCCGAAACCGCCGGGGATCAGCATGCCGTCGACGCCCCGGAGGGCCTCACGCGCGCCGGCCTCGGTGGCACAGGCGTCGGACTCCACCCACCGGATGTTGACCCGCGCCCTGTGGGCGAAACCGCCGGCGCGCAGGGCCTCGGTCACCGACAGATAGGCATCGGGCAGGTCGATGTACTTGCCGACCAGGGCGATCTCGACCTCCTCGCGCGGCTCGTGCACTCGCTTGAGGAGCTCACCCCACACGGTCCAGTCGACGTCCCGGAAGGGCAGGTTGAGCTTGCGGATGACGTGAGTGTCGAGGTGCTCGCCGAAGAGGACCTTCGGGATGTCGTAGATGCTCGGGGCGTCGGGGGTGGAGACCACTCCCTCGAGATCCACGTCGCACATGAGCGCGATCTTGGACTTGAGCCCGTCCGGCACCTCGCGGTCGCACCGCAGGACCAGACCGTCCGGAACTATGCCGATGGACCGCAGCGCCGCCACGGAGTGCTGCGTGGGCTTGGTCTTGAGCTCACCTGACGGCGCGAGGTACGGCACCAGCGAGACGTGGAGGAAGAAGATGTTCTCGCGTCCGACCTCGTGGCGGACCTGCCGGCAGGCCTCCAGGAAGGGCTGGGACTCGATGTCGCCCACGGTTCCGCCGACCTCGGTGATCACGACGTCGGGGCGGCGCCCCTGCTCGTCGGGCGCGCCCATCGCGATGATGCGTTCCTTGATCGCGTCGGTGATGTGCGGGATCACCTGGACGGTGTCCCCGAGGTACTCACCGCGTCGCTCCTTGGCGATCACCGCCGAGTACACCTGCCCGGTCGTCACGTTGGCGTTGGCGCTCAGGTCGCGGTCGAGGAAGCGCTCGTAGTGGCCCAGGTCGAGGTCGGCCTCCGCGCCGTCCTCTGTGACGAACACCTCCCCGTGCTGGAACGGGTTCATCGTCCCCGGGTCCACGTTGATGTACGGGTCCAGCTTCTGCATGGTCACGCGGAGGCCGCGTGCGGTGAGGAGCTGCCCCAGGCTGGAGGCGGTGAGCCCCTTACCCAGCGACGACGCCACGCCACCGGTGACGAAGATGTGCTTGGTCGCGGACCGCGATGCGGCTCGGTTCAGTGCCAAGGGGACTCCCGTGTCCAGACGCCGGAATGGATGAATGCTGGTAAGGCTCCGGTGCACCCCACGGGGCTTCAGGCTATCACCGAGCGGGCGGGGTGGGGAGCGACGGCACCGCCGCGGTCGCATCAGGCCGCAGCCCGTAGTGTCCCTGCCCCCGCGCGAGCTGTTCCGCCAGCGCGAGCCCCGTGGCAAGACGGCCGGAGTCCGAGCCCGCGGAGTCGACGGTCGAGACCCCGTCCTCGCCGGAGGAGCGCAGCACGGTGACCGCGTCGTACCCCTGAGCGCCCGTGAGCTCGGCCGAGACGACCGCTCCCGCACCCTCGCGATCCAGGGTCCGGGCGAACGAGGCCAGCCGGACCGCGGTCGACTCGATCTCGCCGGGACCGGTGACGACCAGCGCCAGCTGACCGGGTCGGAGCGTGCCGGGTTCGAACTCGATGAGTTCGGCGTCCGACAGGGTGGTGAGGACCGTCTCGCGCTCGTCGTCGTCCAGATGTGGTTCCGCGTCCTCGGTCCGCAGCAACCCGGCCCGGCCCAGCGCGGTGCCCAGTTGGGTCCCCAGGTCCGCATCGGTGGCCGGAGCGTCACCGATCGGCAGGTTGGCCACGAGTGCCTGCACCTCGGCGTCGGCATCCGGATCGAACGCCTTGTCGGTGAGGGTCACCCGCCCCGCGGCGATTCCGCCGCCGGCACCGATGACGTCGACGGCGGCGCTGACGTCCTCGTCGGTCGCCCCAGGGGCGACCACGACCAGCACGGGTCGCCCCTCGAGGGTGCCGTCCAGCACCGGCGGGGTGAGCTCACCGGCCATCGCGTCCAGCCGCTCGGCGGCGAGTCGCCTGGCGGCCGACTCGGCCCGGACCGACTCGAGCTGCGCCGCCGTCGTCTCCTCGCGATCGACCACAGCGTCCCGGATCGACGTCGCCACGGACGTCGACCCCAGGACCACACCCAGCCCGAGGGCGAGGAACACGGCGACCAGCGTGAGAACGTGGCGACGCAGAGAGATCAACGGACGAGCCCCTGGACCCACAGCGCGAAGGTGTTCCACGTGTCGATGGCCCAGATGAGCAGCTCCTGGGCGGAGTCGCGGGCGACCACCACCGCGGCGACCGCGACGAGCGCCGCGAGAATCACGAGGGCCAGCCCGATCCCGGCGCCGCGCGAGCGGTACAACGTGGCACACGCATCGGCGTGGACGAGGCGGGACGACACGGCGGTGTCGACCATGGTCGACGACGGAGCGGAGGAGGCGCCGAAGGCGTTCTCGAGACCGCGGTCGTCACCGGTCACCACGATCATCTCGGCTCCGCCGTGGAAGGCCAGCAGCAGGGCCATGTCGCGCGCGGTCGCCGCGGCCGGGAAGGTGGTGGCTCCCACGCCGAGTTCGGTGACCCGCTCGAGTCCCTCGGCCCTGCCATCGCGATCCGCGGGTACGACAAGGACCGCGCCGTCCGTGAGCACCTCGTCGGAGACGCCGGTGGGGGTCGCGACCACGACGTCGGCGGAGATCCGGGCCGTGCGCAGCATCTCGGCGCCCCCGTCCACACCCACGACCAGCGGCCGGTACTCCTTCATGAACGGCTTGAGTTCTGCGAGCTGGGCCTCCGAGGACCGGTCCGCCGTCACCACCACCACGTGGCGACCGGTGAAGTCCACATCGATCTCGGGCAGGCCCTCGCCGTCGAGGAGCAACTGGTGCTCGAGGCTGAGGAACTCCGTGGCGTTGGCCAGGTGTGCCAGCGCGGACTCGACGTACCCGTTCTCGGCCGCGTGCACCTCGGTGAGGAGAGTCGCGGGGCCGGCCTCGCGACCCGTGGCCAGCCGACCCTCCGTCTTGACGGAGTAGACGACGCCCTCGTCGACGCGGATCCGGGTCCCGTCCTCGACCTCGGCGAGGTCTGCGTCCTCGATGACCGGGATCGCCGCCGAGGCGAGGATCCGGAACGCGGCCCGGGGCAGCATCTCCTCACCGGAACGCGGCACGTGGACGACTGCGGCGACGTCGGCGTCGATCACGGCGCGGGCAGTGGCCGCCGTCGTCCGGTTGAGGTCGAGCACGGCGACGTCCTTGCTGCCGAGCTTCCGGGGGATCGGTGATCCCGCCCGGATATGGCGGACGGTGCCGACCACACCGGCGAGGTCGTTGGAGCGGCGATTGAGCAGACCCGTCATCTTCATGTGCCCGAGTATCACGCGTGTGATTCGAGTGACGAGGGAGGTCGGGTCGGCGTGTCGGGTTAACGGTCGACTTGAGCTTGAGACTTCTCCGACTGCGCCTTCCCCAGGAGTTCCTCGGCGTGTGCGAGACCTGTGTCGGTGTCCTCCATCCCCGCGAGCATCCGCGCGAGTTCGATGACCCTGTCCGAGTCGTCGACCGCGCGCACACCCGACACGACGCCGTCCCCACCCGTGGAGTCCGCGGCCTTGTGGATCACGAGGTGCGTGTCCGCGTACGCGGCGACCTGCGCGAGGTGCGTCACCGCGATCACCTGATGTGTCCTGGCCAGCCTGGCCAGACGCTTCCCGATGCTCAGCGCGGCGCGCCCACCCACTCCTGCGTCGACCTCGTCGAACACCAACGTCCCGCCACCGGACCGTTCGGCCAGGACGACCTCCAGCGCCAGCATCACCCTGGACAGCTCACCGCCGGAGGCACCTCGGCCCAACGGGACGACTCCCGACGGTCCGTCGAGCGCAAGCTCGACGTCGTCCAGGCCGGACTCCGTCGCGGCGGCGAGGCCCTCCCCGGCAGGGGCGACCCGTACGACCAGCCCGGCTCCGCCCATGGACAGTTCGGCCAGCTCTGACGTGACCCGTCGTGCCAGGTCCTCCCCCGCCGCCCTGCGGATCGCGGTGAGCTCGGCACCCCGCTCCTCCAGTTCGACGGCGAGCCTCGCGACCGTGGCCGTGAGGTCGGCCACCGCGGAGTCGGAGGTGTCCACCTCGGACAGTCGGACCCGCGCCTTCGCGGCCCACTCGAGCACGTCGTCCACGTCGGTCCCGTACTTCCGGGTGAGCGCCCTGAGGTCATGGCGTCGCTCGAGGGCCGAATCGAGGTCTGCCGCGTCCACCGGGAGCTCGGCCAGGTAGAGGCCGAGCTCGGTCGCGGCGTCCCCGAGCGCGGCAACGGCCTGGTCGATGCTCGTGGCGATGGGGTCCAGGGCGGGGTCCCCCGCACCCGCGAGGCGCTGCCGCAGTTGGTCCAGGACGTTGACGACAGGCTCCGCCGTCTCGCCCTCGCCCGTCAACGTCTCGTGTGCCTGCCCCGCCACCTCGCGCAACTCCTCCGAATCGGTGAGACGTCGGATGACGGCGTCGAGCTCGGCCTCCTCCCCCGGTCTGGGGTCCAGGGCGTCGATCTCGTCGAGCCCGTGGCGCAGCAGGTCGGCCTCGCGGGCCAGCTCGCGGGCGCGCCCGGTTCGCTCCGCCAGCGATCTCTCGGCCTCACGCCACCGATGGAAGGTCTCGTGGTATGCCCTCAGCGCGACCCGTGCCGGTTCGCCCCCGTGGGAATCGACCGCCTCGCGTTGCCGGTCCGGACGCAGGAGCCGGAGTTGGTCGTTCTGCCCGTGGACCGCGAGAACCGGGGAGCAGAACCGGGCCAGAGTGCCGGCGGGGACGGAACGGCCGCCCAACCGGGCCCGGGAACGTCCGTCGGCGCCGACCCGGCGGGCCGCGATCACCGTCCCGTCCTCGTCGAGCTCCACGTCCGCCTCCTCGAGGAGCATGTCCAGCTGGTGTCTGTCCTCGGAATCCATCGTCGCCGCGGCGGCCAGGTCGAACCGCCCCTCCACCACAGCCTTGTCCGCACCGCGGCGGACCCGCCCCGGATCGGCGCGCCCCCCGGCCAGAAGCCTCAGACCGGTGACCACCATGGTCTTGCCGGCACCGGTCTCCCCGGTCAGGACCGACAGGCCCGGGGCGAAATCGGCCACGGCCTCGTCGATGACGCCGAGTCCGCTGATCCGAAGTTCCGTGAGCACGCACCCACCCTAGGGGAGGGGGCGGACTGCGGATCGGCCACGCCACCCCGTCACCGGGAGTTCGAACTTGGTCACGAGTCGGTCCGTGAACGGTGAATCGTCCAATCGCACCCACTTGACCGGTCGTCGACCGCGCACCACCTCCACACGGCTACCGGCGGGGGCGTCGACCAGTCGGCGCCCGTCGAGAACGACCACCGCGGGGCCCGACCGGGTCCCGGTCTCCACGGCGACACGCGAACTGGGCGCCACGACCATGGGCCGGGCGAAGAGGGCATGGGCGTTGTTCGGGACCACCAGGATCGCGTCGAGCTCCGGCCAGACGATCGGCCCACCAGCGGAGAAGGCGTACGCCGTCGACCCGGTCGGGGTCGACACGAGCATGCCGTCGCAGCCGTAGTCGCTCACCGGTCGCCCGTCGATCTCGACCGACGCCTCGAGGACACCCTGTCGGGAGACCTTTTCGATACTCACCTCGTTGAGAGCCCAGTCGCGGGCGAGCACGGTGTTCCCGTGGATCACTGTTGCCTCGACCGTCATGCGCTCGACCACCCGGTAGTCCCGGTCCGCGATCTGTTCGACGACGCCGTGGAGAGAGGAGATCTCGGACTCGGCGAGGAACCCGACATGCCCGAGGTTCACCCCCAGCACCGGCACGTCGGCCGCGGTGGCGTACTGGCACGCCCGCAGGAACGTCCCGTCCCCACCCAGGACCAGGACGAGTTCGCACCCGTCAGCCGCGTGCGGAGTGTCCGGAACCGACTCGACGCCCGTCCCCGTGGCCACGTTCTCGCTGGTATCCGCGAGCATCCGCACCGCGATCCCCCGGTTCGCGCAGTCGTCGACGACCTGGGCGACTGTGGCGACGATGTCCGGCCGCTCGATGTTGGCCTCGAGCAGGATCCTGCGGGGCATCTCCTGCCCTGTCGTGTCCGTCACTTCGGTCCCTCCTCCACAGCGCGGCGGATGGTGTCCTGAGCCTGGGGAGTCAGCTCTACCGGTACCCCCGACTCGGTCTTGTGCAGATGAAGGAAGTACTCGACGTTCCCGGACGGTCCCGGGAGCGGGCTCGCCACGCAGCCGAGGGCCTCCAACCCGAGCGCCGCAGCGGCCCGCGCGACGCCGGTGACCGCCTCGATCCGGAGGGCGGGGTCGCGGACGACGCCACCCTGGCCGACCCGCTCGCGTCCCACCTCGAACTGCGGTTTGACCATCGGCAGCAGATCCCCGCCCGTGCGGACGCACGCGGCCAGTGCGGGCAGGACGAGCGGGAGGGAGATGAAGGAGAGGTCCGAGACAACCACGTCGACCTCCCCGCCGATGTCCTCGGGGGTGAGGGAACGCACATTGGTCTTGTCGTGGACACCGACGCGACCGTCGCTGCGCAGGCGCCAGACGAGTTGCCCGTAGCCCACATCCACGGCCTCGACGCGATCGGCACCCCGTGAGAGCAGGACGTCGGTGAAGCCTCCCGTGGAGGCACCGGCGTCCAGGCAACGCGCACCGGCGACGTCCACGCGGAAGGCGTCCAGCGCACCGATGAGTTTGTGAGCTCCCCGCGAGGCCCAGTCCGGTTCGTTCGAGGCGGCCAGAGCGATCGAGGTGGTCGGTTCCACCTGCGTCGCGGGCTTGCTGGCTGCCACACCGTTGACGATCACACGCCCCGAGCCGATGAGGTCGCGAGCACGTTCCCGACTGTCGCACATCTTGCGGCGGACGAGCTCGGCGTCCAGGCGCCTCCGCGTGACCGCCATCAGCGGGCTGAGTCCAGGGCGGAGAGTGCTCGGGCGAGCAGTTCATGAGCGGCGTCCAGGGCCCCGACCTGATCGTCGCGGACCACCCCGCCGTCGTCGCCGTCGGTCGTCGACGGCCCGACGGAGTCGGCGAGGAGATCATCGAACGCCGAGCGGAGCTCGTCGACGTCCGGGCCCGCGGGCCCTGGCAGTGGTGTCGGTCCGGGAGTGCTCACGCGGTCCACGCTAGCCCACGACGAGGCCCGCATCGGCGAGCCGCGACCGCGCACCGTCACCGGGATCCCCGATGGTGCTCACCCCGTGCAGCCACGCCTGACGGATCACGCTGCGCGCCAGGTCGACACCACTGAGCGTCTCCGGGATTCCGTCCAGGTGGAGAGCCCCGTCCAGCACACTCGCGTCGAGTCCGGCGGCCGAGTCGATGTGACTGGACTCCGGCGGCGCGGCGAGCGCCGACAGGTCCCGGGCCAGATGAGTGGCACGACGGCGCTCGTCTGCGACCAGAAGATCGGCCGCCCCGTGGACACCGGTCAGGACCAGGAGTGCAGGCATACCGGCGGCCAGTGCCCCCTCGATGTCGGTGTCGAGCCTGTCCCCGACGACGAGTGGACGCGTCGCGCCGACCAGGTCGGCCGCAGCTCTGAGGACGCCCGCGGCCGGCTTCCCCGCCACGACGGGTTCGCGATCCGTCGCCGCACGGAGCGCAGCGACCAGGGAGCCGTTCCCGGGGAGGAGTCCCCGCTCGGTGGGTAGCGTCGTGTCGGTGTTGGACGCCACCCAGGGGACCCCACGGCGGATCGCAAGACACCCCTCGGCGAGGTCAGCCCAGGTCAACTCGCGGGACAGGCCCTGGAGGACCACCTCCGGATGATCGTCGGCCGAGAGGACGACCTCATAGCCCGCCTGCTTGGCGAGGTCCCGGAAACTATCGTGGCCCACCACGAGCACTTTCGCTCCCGCGCCGACGTGATCGGCCAACATCATCACCGCCGCCTGGGCGCTCGTCATGACGTCGGACGCGCGGGCCGTGAAGCCCAGCTCGCGTAGGTGCGCTGCGGTGTCGGCGGGGGCACGGCTCGCGTTGTTGGTGACGTAGACCACGGGGAGCCCCGAGGCGTCCAGCGCCTCGGCCGCGCCCGGTATCGGCTCGGAACCGCGGATGAGCGTGCCGTCGAGGTCCACGAGCAATGCGTCGTGTAGTTGCGACAGAGTGGCTGGTGACACCCGGGTTAGTCCTCGAGCTCCGCCAGACGCGTCTCCGCGTCCGTGTGATGGTCCGGATCGGCAGCCACTGCGTGACCGAACCATGCGGCGGCCTCGTCTTTCCGCCCGGACGCCAACAGCACCTCCGCGTACGCGTAGTCCAACCGTGCCGCCTCCTCGCCCACCGCCGCCGGGTCGGCTCCCGCGTCCTGGAGGGTCACCAGGGCGGCATCGAGCTGGCCCATGTCCACTCGCGCGCCGGCCTCGACGATGCGTAGCTCCACGAGGTCCTCACCGGTGACGTGGAGGGACTCCTCGCCCCGGGCGAGTTCGATGGCCTTCTGCGGGCGCTCGAGGCCCCGCTCGCAGTCCGCCATCATCGCGAGTAGTCCGGGGCCTCCCGAGATCCGGCGGGCCGCTCGCAGTTCCCCGAGGGCCTCGGACCACTCTCGGGCCCGGTAGGCGAGCACGCCGAGGGTCTCCCGGACGACGCCTATCCGACCGGCGCGACTCTTCGCGGCCCTGCCGTGGGCGAGGGCCAGCTCGGGGTCGTCGTCGACGAAGTGCATCGCTGCGACCAGGTGCCGCGCCACGAGTTCGGCGTTGGCCTTGTCGAGCCCCCGGAGGTCCCGCCGGATCTCCATGTCGAGGTCCGCGGCCTCGATGTCGTCAGGGAGCGTCGGCTCGTCGACGCGTGCGGCCTGCCTGGCATCCTGTCCCGGCCGACCACCGGAGCGCCGTTCGTCTCCCGGTCGTCCCCCACCACGGGGCTCTCCACGGGTCGCCGCGCCACGCCGATCGGTGCCGGCGTCACCGCGACCCTGCCCCGCACGCGGGGCGCCGGTCCGTTGTCCTCCGGTCCGGCCTGCACCACCATGATCGCCCCGCACCTCGCTGCCGGCGGCACGACGACGACCCGATTCTTCGGTACCCGACCCGTCGTAGCGCTTACCCCGACGTTCACCGAAGGAGCTGTTGTCTCTCCGGCCACTGCTGGAGGCCCGGTCGCCCCTACGCGGTACGTCACCATCGCCACGCCGGGGGGTGCGATCTGGATGTTCTGACCGGGGTTCGTTCACGTCGTTCACCTTACGTGCGCCGGGCTACCGGCACTGCTGTTGAAGTATGGAGCACAAATAAGACCAGCGGGAGGAACTAGAAGTCCCTCCCGCTGGTCATGAAGTTGTGTTCGGCGGTGACCTACTC
>NZ_JAALDX010000204.1 GCF_014145095.1 Dietzia sp. SLG310A2-38A2
CCGGGCCGCCGAGCAGCGCGACGCCGTGGTCCTGCCGCGGCGGCTGACCGCCGGCGAAGTGGTGGCCATGGCGACCGACCCTGACGCGTTCGCCGACCGCCTCCGCAGACCGGTGCCGTTCCGGCCCGACCGCTTCGCCCGTCGCGGTACGCGATTCCATCTGTGGCTGGAACACCGCTTCGGGGCCACCCATCTGCTCGACATCGACGACCTCCCCGGCGCCGGGGACCAGGGCGCGGTCGACGGCCTGTCGGAGTCGGACCTGGCGGCGCTGCAGCAGGCCTTCGAGGCGTCTCGGTGGGCACGACTGACACCCGAGGCGGTGGAGGTGCCGTTCGAGGTGGGACTCGGGGAGCATCTGCTGCGTGGCCGGATGGACGCGGTGTTCGCCGACGGGGACGACTGGATCGTCGTGGACTGGAAGACCGGGCGGGTACCGGGTTCCGGGGAGTTGCCCGCCGTCTCGCTCCAGCTGGCGGTCTACCGCTACGCGTGGGCGCACGTCGTCTCCGCCAGGCTCGGTCGCCCCATCGAGCTCGGCAGGGTCCGGGCCGCCTTCCACTACGTCCGCTCCGGCAGGACGGTCGAACCGACCGATCTCCCCGACGCCGAGGAGCTGCTCAGCCTCCTCTCCGCCGGTCCGGGGCGAGGCCGGTTGTTGTCCGACGGGGGCCGATAGGCCACGATGGTCCCGGTGACCCCGACGATTGACGGCGGTCCCGTCCCGGAACGGAGCTGCCGATGGTGAGGAAGCGCGCACTCACGTCCCGTGCCCGTGGCAGCGACCCCCTGGACGAGAGCCCCGACCACATCCTCGTGGGCGTGGTGAGTATCCCCGCGAACGCCGAGAGCCCGTGGCGGCTGATCGGCAAGCGCGTGCTGATGGCCGTGCTCACGCTGTCTCTGGCGGCCCTGGTGGTGTACCTCGATCAGGACGGGTACGAAGGCGGCGGTGGAGCCGACGGCAGGATCACGGTCGTCGACGCGTTCTACTACGCCACCGTCTCTCTCTCGACCACGGGTTACGGAGACATATCCCCGATCACCCAGCAGGCGCGGCTGCTGAACGCCATCCTGATCACGCCGCTGCGCGTGCTCTTCCTGATCCTGCTCGTCGGCACGACCCTGTCGGTGCTCACCGAGCAGTCCCGTCAGGCCCTCAGGATCCAGCGCTGGAGGAACCTCGTGCGTAACCACACCGTCGTCGTCGGCTACGGCACCAAGGGCAGGTCCGCGGTCGCGGCAATGCTCGCCGACGAGATCGCCCCCGACGACATCGTCGTGGTGGACACCGACCCCCAGGCTCTGAGGTCGGCTGCCGCCCGCGGACTGGTCACCGTCCAGGGCTCGGCCACCCGGTCGGACGTCCTCAAGCTCGCGGGCGTCACCCGCGCCGCCGCCGTGGTGGTGGCGACCAACTCCGACGACACCGCGGTGCTGGTCACACTGACCGCACGGGAACTGGCACCCAACGCCAAGATCGTCGCCACCGTTCGCGAGTCCGACAACAAACACCTGTTGAAGCAGTCCGGTGCGGACTCCGTGGTGGTCTCCGCCGAGACGGCGGGCCGGCTGCTCGGACTGGCGACCATCACCCCGACCGTCGTGGGGATGATGGAGGACCTGCTGACGCCAGACGAAGGGTTCTCCATCGCCGAACGGCGCGTGGAGGAGACCGAGGTTGGCGGCTCGCCCCGACATCTCGCCGAACTCGTCCTGGGGGTGGTCCGCAAGGGTCAGCTGATCAAGGTCAACGAGCCCGAGGCCGACGCCCTGCAGACCGGTGACCGACTGCTCTACATCAAGATGGTCTCGGGCTGAGACCTGGTCCGGTGACGCGGGCGGTCCCTGTGGCCACGGCCGTCGCCGGATACGCTGACCGCCCCCTCACGATCTGCATAAGGAACCCCGACCATGCCGCTGGACTTCAGCCTCGACTCCGACCCCGTGCTGTCGGTCGCCGCGCCCGACCGGGCCGCGCCGCTGCGGCAGGACGCCGACGGTCTGGCACAGGGGTGGACCACCGCGCGGGTCATGCGGGTCGACCCCCGCAACCGGTTCGCCACCGACCCCGTGGCGGGGGGA
>NZ_JAALDX010000205.1 GCF_014145095.1 Dietzia sp. SLG310A2-38A2
GGGAATGCGGCCCGGACCGGTCAACCCCAGCGCGTCGAGGGCGTGGGCGAGAGCGGCATCGGTGTCCCGGTCCGGCGCGAACCGGAAGTTGACGTCGAGCCACGCCTCGTCCGGGACGGTGTTGCCGGCCACGCCCGCGGACATCCGCACGGCCTGCAGCCCCTCGCGGTAGACGCAGCCGTCGATGTCCACCGATCGCGCGTCGTACGTCCCGAGCGCCGCCAGAACCGGGGCGAGGCGGTGCACGGCGTTGTCCCCCAACCAGCTTCGCGCCGAGTGGGCCCGGGTGCCGCGGGCGTGGACCCGGATCCGGAGCGTGCCCTGGCATCCCGCCTCGATCAGACCCCCGGTGGGTTCGCCGAGGATCGCCACGTCCCCGGTGAGCCAGTCCCGGTGCGTGCGCTCGAGGAACCCGAGGCCGTTCGCGGTGGCCTCGATCTCCTCGCAGTCGTAGAGCACCAGCGTGAGATCGTGCGCGAGCTCGGCGGAATCGGCCAGGGTCGCGAAGAGATGGAGGAAGACGGCGTCACCGGACTTCATGTCGACGGTGCCACACCCGTGCAGGACCAGGTCGACGCCCTCACCCGTCAATCGGCACGGCACGTTGTCCGCCACGGGGACGGTATCGAGATGGCCTGCGAGCACCACCCGCGACGGCAACCCCCTGGTGGTACGGGCCAGGACGCGGTCGCCGTCGCGGACGAGTTCGGTCCGTCCGGCGGCCGGCCCGGTGAAGCCGGTGATCACGGACTGGAGCGCGGTGTGGACGGCTCCGGCGATCGCCGCCTCCTCCCGGGAGGGACTGGCGATGTCGACGAGGGCGCGGGTGAGGTCGACCGGGTCTGCGGTCAGATCGAGGGCGGCGGTCACGGCGTCCACCTTAGATGCCCGTGGCCGGTACGCGCCGGGGCCGACCGCTAGCATCGGGGACATGAGTGCACATGGAGCCGTGGCCACCGGAATCGCCACCCTGACGTCCGATCACACCGTCCTCGACGTGTGGTATCCCGCGCCGGAGCTCGGAGCCGCCTCCGAGGGGGGTCACCGGGTCCTGTCGGGCGACGAGGTCCCCGAGGAGCTCGCTCCCCTGACCGGACCCGACGCCGACCGCGGTGTCGAACGGGTCGCGGTGCGGGTGGAGATCGAGGACCTCACGCAGGCCCCGACCGACGCCTACGACGCCTACCTCCGGTTGCACCTGATCTCCCACAGGCTCATCCGGCCGCACTTCGCCAACATGGACGGGCTGTTCGGGACACTGGCGAACGTCGTGTGGACCAACTTCGGCCCCTGCGCGGTCCCGGGATTCGAGATGGTGCGCGCCAAGTTGCGCGCCCGCGGCCCGGTGACGGTCTACGGCGTGGACAAGTTTCCCAGGATGGTGGACTACGTCGTCCCGTCCGGGGTTCGGATCGCCGACGCCGACCGGGTCCGACTGGGCGCCCATCTGGCGGAGGGGACGACCGTCATGCACGAGGGGTTCGTCAACTTCAACGCCGGCACCCTCGGTCCGTCGATGGTCGAGGGACGCGTCTCGGCCGGAGTGGTGGTCGGCGCGGACTCCGACGTCGGTGGTGGCGCCTCGATCATGGGCACCCTCTCGGGCGGCGGCAAGGAGACCATCTCGATCGGCGAGCGCTGCCTGCTGGGCGCCAACTCGGGGATCGGGATCTCGCTCGGCGACGACTGCGTGGTCGAGGCCGGGCTCTACGTCACCGCCGGCACGAAGGTGGACGTCCGTGCCGGGGCATGGGCCGAGCGGGAGCCCGTCAAGGCTGGTCAGCTCTCCGGGTTGGACAACCTGCTCTTCCGCCGCAACTCGGTCTCCGGCGCCGTCGAGGCCGTGCCGTGGAAGCGCGAGGGCGTCGGGCTGAACGAGGCGCTCCACGCCAACGACTGACCTCCCGCGTTCGGCGTCCCCCGACGCACACCCACATCGACAAGAGCGTTCCGCACACATCGGCCGAGAGCAGATGCGCGGAACGCTCTTCTCGATGGTGGGAGCGAGGGCGCCCGGCGGGCGGGTGGAGGGCGAGACCGGCTCAGGCCAGCCGGCGCACCGCCTCTGCCACGGTGGCGTCGGTCGCGGTGAGGGCGATGCGGACATGCCGGGCTCCGGCGGAACCGTAGAACTCCCCGGGCGCCACCAGGACGCCGCGCCCGGCGAACCAGTCCACCGTCTCCCGGCAGGGTTCGTCCCGGGTGGCCCAGATGTAGAGCCCGGCCTGCGAGTCGTCGACACGGAACCCGGCCGCCTGCACGGCCGGGAGCAGGAGCTCGCGTCGGGCCCGGTACCGCTCGCGTTGCTCGGCCTCGTGTGCGTCGTCCCGCAGCGCCGCGGTCATCGCGTTCTGGACCGGCAGGGGCATCATGAGCCCCGCGTGCTTGCGCACCGCCAGCAACTCCGCCACGAGGGACGGGTCGCCCGCCACGAACCCCGCGCGGTACGAGGCCAGGTTCGAGGTCTTGGACAGCGAATGCAAGGCCAGGAGGCCGGTGTGGTCGCCGTCGCAGACGCGCGGGTCGAGGACCGAGGGCGCCTCGCCCTCCCACACCAGCCCGAGGTAGCACTCGTCGGACGCCACGATCACGCCCCGGTCGCGGGCCCAGCCGACCACCTTGCGCAGATGGTCCACGCCGAGCACCCGACCACTGGGGTTCGACGGCGAGTTGAGGTAGAGCAGGGTGGGCGACGACGGGCCGAGCTGCGTCAGCGAATCGGCGCGCACGACCGTCGCACCCGCGAGCAGAGCCCCCACCTCGTAGGTCGGATAGGCCACCTCCGGTACGACGACCGTGTGGCCCGGGCCGAGCGCGAGCTGGGCGGGCAGGCCCGCGATGAGCTCCTTGGTGCCGATCGCGGGAAGCACCGACCCGGAATCCAGTCCGGTGACCCCGTAGCGCCTGGCGAGGGCGTCGACGGCCGCGAGCCGGAGCTCCGTGGTCCCGACGGTGGTCGGGTAACCCGGTTCGGCGGATCCGGCGGCGAGTGCCTCGCGGATCACCGGGGCGACCGGATCGACGGGGGTGCCGACGGTGAGGTCGACCAGTCCGTCGGGATGTGCCGTGGCGACGGATCTCGCCTCGGCGAGGGTGTCCCACGGGAACACGGGTAGCGCGCGCCCGGGCGGACGACGCTCCGGGCGCGACACCACCGAGGTCACTCCTGGTTCATGGGGGGCAGTGCCTTGATGAACGGGTGGTCGTAGTCGACCTTGCCCACCTTGGCGGCGCCGCCCGGCGATCCCAGCTCGACGAAGAAGTCGACGTTGGCGGTGTTGTACTCGGACCACTCCTCCGGGGTGTCATCCTCGTAGAAGATGGCCTCCACCGGGCAGACGGGCTCACACGCGCCGCAGTCGACACACTCATCGGGATGGATGTACAACATCCGTCCACCCTCGTAGATGCAGTCGACCGGACACTCCTCGACGCAGGACTTGTCCATCACGTCGACGCACGGCTCTGCGATCGTGTAGGTCACGTCAGCCACCTTCCTCGTAGCGGTATGGCCTGCATCGTATGTCACACCCCGCTTCCGCGACGACGCCGCCCCGAAGCCCGCCGAGCTATGTGACGACGGTCACGGGAATCTGGGTGGGTGCCGGTCCGTAGACGGTGTCCCGACGCCGGGCGGGCCGACCGATTCCGGTGGCGATCTCCGCGATCTCCTCCGGGGTCTTGGCGGACCCGTTCTCGGCCCCGGCCATCCGGGAGATCGTCTCCTCCATGAGCGTGCCGCCCAGGTCGTTCGCCCCTGCACGCAGCATGGTCCGCGTCCCCGCAACGCCGAGCTTGACCCAGCTGGTCTGGACGTTGTCGATCGCGCCGTGCAGCATGATCCGGGCCAGCGCGTGGACGGCGACGTTCTCCTCACGAGTCGGCCCCGGCCGGGACGCGCCCGCCAGGTAGAGCGGGGCGCTGCGGTGCACGAAGGGCAGGGGGACGAACTCGGTGAACCCTCCGGTCCGCTCCTGGATCCCCCGGAGCGTGCGGAGGTGCCCCACCCAGTGCCGCGGGGTGTCCACGTGGCCGTACATCATGGTGGAACTCGACCGCAGGCCCACCTCGTGGGCGGTGGTGACGATGTCGATCCACTCGGAGGCCGGGAGCTTGCCCTTGGTCAGGACCCAGCGGACCTCGTCGTCGAGGATCTCGGCGGCGGTGCCCGGGATGGTGTCCAGTCCGGCGGCACGGAGCTCGGTGAGCCACTCCCGGACCCCCGCCCCGGCCCGCGAGGCCCCGTTGGAGATCTCCATGGGGCTGAACGCGTGGACGTGCATCGACGGCACCCGTGCCTTGATCGCGCGGACCAGGTCCGCGTACCCGGAGACCGGCAGGTCCGGGTCGATCCCGCCCTGCATACACACCTCGGACGCGCCGGAGACGTACGCCTCGTACGCGCGGTCGGCCACCTCGGCCGCCGAGAGGGAGAACGCGTCCGCGTCCCCCTTGCGCTGGGCGAAGGCGCAGAACCGGCACCCCGTGTAGCAGATGTTGGAGAAGTTGATGTTCCGGTTGACCACGTAGGTCACCGTCTCCCCCACCACGTCCGCGCGGATCCGGTCGGCGAGTCCGGCCACGGCGGCCAGCCCGTCCCCGGTGGCCGTGGCCAGGGCGAGGTACTGGTCGTCGGTGAGGGCGGCCGGATCCGATTCCGCGGCCCGCAGCGCCGCGAGCACCTCGGAGTCCGCCCGCTCGGGAACC
>NZ_JAALDX010000206.1 GCF_014145095.1 Dietzia sp. SLG310A2-38A2
GGGTTGTTCTCCATCCACCAGTCCAGTCCGGGGCTGTGGGCGTGCGGCGCCACGTTGAGGGCGCGGGTGCCCTCGGCCGCCCACTCGTAGGCGGCGGCGCGGGTCAGGGCGCGGATGGCCTCCTTGACCGCGGCGTAGACGCCGTAGTTGGCGGCGTCCCACCGGACGGCGGCGGCGGTCACGAGGTTGATGATCGTGCCCCCTCCGCGCTTGGCCATCTCGGGCCGGGCCAGCTTCATCAGGGTTAAGGTCACGCGGGGGCCGCCCTCGAAGGCCTTGCGGAACTCGTCGTCCGGGTAGTCGGACAGCGGCAGCGGCATGGCCATGTTGGCGTTGTTGACCAGGATGTCGACCCCGCCCAGCTTCTCCACGGCGGTCGCGATGATCGCCTCGGGGGCGCCGTCGGTGATGATGTCCACGGCCAGGCACTCGGCCGTCCCACCGTTCGCACGGATGATCTCGGCGACCCGCTCGAGCTTGCGCATCCGGCGCCCGACCAGCAACAAGGCGGCACCGGACTCGGCGAGGCCGAGCGCGATGCCCTCCCCGACCCCCTGCCCGCCGCCGGTGACGATGGCGACCTTGCCGGCCAGGCGGTTCTCTCGTGCGGTGCCGGCGTTCTCGGTGCTCTGCGCGTTCTCGGTGCTCTGCGCTGTGGAGTCGGTCTGTGCGGTCGTGTCGGTCATGGGGTCCTCCGGGGTCGGTACGGGACTCTGTAAGAGTCGGATCTGTGAGAGTCGGATCTGTGGGAGTCGGATCGGGGCGCCACGGCGATCACGCCGTGACGATGGTCAGGAGGCCGGCGATCACCACGAGGGAGATCACGGCGGAGCGGAACACGTGGGTGGGCAGGCGCATGGCGATGCCGATTCCGAGCTGGTTGGCCAGGACGCCGACGACGGTGCAGGCCACGATCATCGGCAGGAGGGCGGGCAGGTCGATCTCCGTGCCCGACCACAACAGCGCGAGGGAGACCAGGCTGGTGATGACGAAGTACCCGGCGAGGTCGGCGATGAAGCCCAGCGGCGGCAGCCTGGCCCGGCTGAGCAGCAGGACGACCGGCGGCCCGTTGAGCGAGGTGGTGGTGGAGAAGTAGCCGCTGATCGCCCCGGTGACCGCGGTCGCGATCGCCGAGGGCGGGCGGGGCGCCCTGGCCGCGGGCAGCGCCATCGCGACGCCACACAGGACGGTGATCGCACCTGCTGCCGGCTTGAGGTGTTCCTCCGGCAGGAGGGTGACCGTCTGCACGCCCAACCAGGCGCCCGGCACGCTCGCCAGTCCCAGCACCGCCACGCGCCGCCAGGTGATGTGAGCGCGCAACTGCACGGTGACGCCCACCCTGGTCACCAGGGCCACGACCAGGTTCACCACCACCGTCTCGGCCAGGCCGATCCCCGCCATCAGCATCAACGGGGTGGCCAGGAGGGAGGTGCCGAATCCGGTGGCGCCGCCGATCACCGAGGCCGCCGCCACGCACAGCGCGGCGATGACGATCAGCTCCACGCGTCACCGTCGCCGTCACCCTCTCGCCGGGTCGAGATCGCACCGTCCGACCGCGCCCTCACTGCCCGCCGGCGGGGGCGAGGTGGTTGTCCGTGAGCTGGAAACTCGGGATGTCCTTGAGGTTGAGCATCGCCTCGTAGGTGCGCTTGTAGCCGGTGCTGGTGATGACCCATCGGCCGTCGTGGCGCGCGTAGGTGTCGGAGTAGAAAGCGCTTCCGATGATCATCGTGTCGAAGGCCGGGACGATCACCCGGTCCTGGAGGTACCAGCGGCCGGTGGCGGTGTCGCCGTCCACCTCGATCTCCGGGTGGTGGGCCTGGTGCTCGGTGATCACGTCGTCGGTCATCTGCTCCCGGAGCCCGGCCACCACCTCGTCGCGGCCGGTGTAGGACAGGCGCTTGCCGTAGGAGGCCGAGACCTCGGGAGCGAGCGTCCCGGCGAGCTCGTCCCACAGTCGCAGGTCCACACAACGCAGGTAGCGGTACTTCAGGGACTTGATCGCGTCGATGTCGTCGCGGCGGTCAGTGGTGGTCATCGTCGGCCTTTCGCACGAGGGGCGGGGCGCGTGAATCCACACCCGTCAACCCGACTGTAGTCAATTGTGTACAGTTTGGGAATGGAAAGTGAGAACCGGTTCGACGACGACGAGGACGGCCTCCCAGGACCGACCCCGCCCGACTCCGCGACCACCCGCGGGCACGGCGCCCCGCGACCCCGCCCGACCGGTCGCGACGAGGTCCGCTCCGCCG
>NZ_JAALDX010000207.1 GCF_014145095.1 Dietzia sp. SLG310A2-38A2
CACACTCAGATGCGAAGAGCCCCTTATCTGAACCATCGGACACCGCCTTGATGCCGTCGGCCATCACCGTAACCTCTCCGCTGGAAGACTCCACCGCGTCCGAGACCACCACCTCGGCTCCGCCGGACCCCTCCGGTGCGGACGCGACCACGACCTCCGGAACGACCCCCACCGCGACGACGAACGACACCACCACCCCGCCGGCGACGAAGACGGCCACCACCGTGCAGACCACCACCACAACGTCCGCATCCCCGACAACCGTCATCCCCTCCGACCCCGGCACCCTCTCGGCGTCCGCGGACACGACGACAGTAGGAACCGTCGAAGTGGACGGAGCCGAACTCGACGTCGTCGTCAAGGGAGACACCGTCCCCACCGGAACCCGCACCGCTCTGGCCGCGCTGGACACCTGGATCAACGAGGGCGTCCGCCCGAGCGGGGACTGGACGACCTTCACGTCGAGCGACCCGGACTCGGACGGGTGGCGCTGGGCCGCCATCAATCAGGAGACCGGGACGGTCGTCTACATCCGCTGACACCCGTCGCGACGTGCCGAGACGGGTGTGAGATTCGCCACTCGCCGGGGGTGGTCGTAACGAATCGGCTACCAGCGGCCATACTCTGGATGAACCGGCGATCATCGCGGGCCAGCCCGTACCGGAGACCCCTCCTCCGGACCGATCGCCGAGTGATGGCTTTTTCGGAGGAGCTATGCGGATTCGACACGCGGCCACCGCGCTGGTCGCCCTCGGTTCCGCTTCCGCCTGTGCACTCGGCGCCACCCTGATCCTGCAGGAGCACGGGGAGGAGGCCCGGGAGTCGGCGCTGCGCAGCTCCTCCTGGTCCGTACAGGCCTCCACGGACTTCGGCACCACCTGGACCGCACCGATCTCCACCTACGGCGGGCACTTTCCCGTCCGCGTGGACACCGCCGGGCTCCGCAACCGTTCCGCCTACCAGCCCCTGACCCTGCGGACGAGCGTCGACTCCCGCTCGGAGGCCCACGTGATGATCGGCGAGGGCGCACTGGTGGAGGGCAACCCCACGACCGCCGCCGACGTCCGGATCAGGGCGGTCACCACCAGCGGGGGCGCGTGCGCCGCGCCCACGTTCACCAGCGGCACCCCCAGCGTCCTAGCTGGCGAGGGGACCCGGCCCGAACCCGTGGACGCCCCCACTGTCGACGAGCCCCTGGTGCTGCCCGCCGCCACCCGCACCACGCCGGGAGCACCCGTCACCGTGTGTCTGGAGCTGAGCATGGACTCGGAGTCCCCGGCCCCCGACTCGGTGCTGATGCTCGCCTGGCCCATCGAGATCACCCGCGCGGACGCCGGCACCTGACAGGCCGGGTCGTCACCTGACCGGCGCTCGAGCCTGCCGGCCAGATCTCACGAGCCGTCCTGGACCGCCTCACGCCGCCGGGCGGCCATCCGGTACACCTGCTCGTGAGCAGCCATGATCTTCGCCGGATCCGCTCCCTCGACTCGCGGCGGCGCCGACCGGGGTTCGTCGATCGCGGTGCGCACCGCCCACGTCAAGCTGCCGGGGCCCCGGGGGTCGTACACCTGGCCCGAATGCTCGTCCGGATCACAGCGGTCGAACCACTGCTCCCGCAGGAACCCCACGGCAGGGAGCACGGGCGTCACCCCGAGGTCGCGGCACAGCTCCAGCCAGGTGGAATGCGTGGCGAACCGATAGGGAAGCACGCACACATCCAGGGCGGCGAACTCGGCGAGGACGGGCCCCAGGTCGCGGGCCTCGTAGCGGATCAACCGCACCGACTCCCACCCGCCCTCCGCCGCGAGTTCGGCCACCAGGTGGTGCCCGCCGCTCTCGCGGTCCTCACCGCACGCGTCGCGCCACGCCTGCGCCTCCACGACGATCCGCAGGTGCGCCCCCTGCCGGCCGGTCGCCACGGGCGCCAGCAGGTCGAGGAGTTCGGGCCCCTCGATGTTCTCTCCCATCCGTTCCAACAGCACGCCCACGACAGTGTCCCCGGGTGCCCGGAGGTGCTTGGAGGCGCGGATGGCGGAGGAGATCTCGGCCTCGTCGAGCAGTCGGGGATGCGGCACCACCATCGCGTCCACACCCCACCGCACCCACAGTTCCCGCGCCGCGACCTCGGTGAGGGTGAGCACCTGCGCTGCGGCCCCGACCAGCGTGCCGGTGTACCCCCGGTGCGGCCGCGAGTCCTCATGGGAGGGGTAGACGATGTCGTGCACGGTCAGCACCATCGGGACCCCGGCGCGGGACAGGTGCTCGATCACGTCCCGGGCGCTCTCCGGATCCAGGTAGTCGTAGCCGAAGTGCACGTGGGCCACGTCCACGTGCTCGAGGTCTTGGTCGGGGACCGGGCCGGGGTCCTTCGCATACGTGCCCGGGTGGGATTCGCCGTTGACCACGCCCGGCCGCATCGGGACCATCTCGAGGTGGTCCGACCACGCCAGTCCCGTGATCCTGCGGACGGCCGGGTGAGCGGCGGGAAGCACCGCCACCCTCGTCCGGGACGCGCCGCCAATTGACCGCATAAAACTTAGTTTAAACCCCTACGCAAGTCCTCGATGAGGTCTCCGGCGAATTCCAACCCCACAGAGAGCCGGACCACGTTGTCGGTGATGCCCACCGCGGCCCGCGCCTCCGGTTCCATGGACGCGTGGGTGGTGGTCGCGGGATGGGTCACCAGGGACTTGGCATCGCCGAGGTTGTTGGAGATGTCGATGACCCTCAGCGCGTTGAGGAGTGAGAAGCAGCGCTGCTTGCCCCGATCCGCCTCGTCGTCGTCGAACTTCAGGCCGAACGTCACCACCGACCCACCGCCCGACATCTGCTCCGTGGCCAGGTCGTACTGCGGGTGCGAGGGCAGCATCGAGTACCGGACCCAGTCCACCGCGTCGTGCGACTCGAGGAACTGCGCCACCTCGAGCGCATTGGCGGACATGCGCTCGACCCGCAGACTCATGGTCTCCAGACCCTTGAGCAGCACCCAGGCGTTGAAGGCGCTCATACCGAACCCTGCATGACGCATCAGGTTCTGCACGGGTCCGCTGATGTACTCCTCCGGCCCCAGCACGGCGCCGCCGAGGACGCGCCCCTGGCCGTCGATGTGCTTGGTGGTGGAGTAGACCACGATGTCCGCGCCCAGCTCGAGCGGCTTCTGGTGCAGGACGGTGGCGAAGACGTTGTCCACCACCACCTGCGCGCCGGCCGCGTGCGCGAGGTCGCACACCGCCCGCACGTCGACCAGCTCCTGCATGGGGTTGGAGGGGGTCTCGAAGAACACGGCGTCGGTCGGCTCGCTGAGCGCCTCCCGCCACTGGTCCAGGTCGGCGCCGTCCACGAACACCGTCTCGACGCCCCAGCGCGGCAGGATCTCGTTACAGATCACGAAACACGAGCCGAACAGCGCGCGCGAGGCCACCAGTCGCGAGCCGTTGCCCAGCAGCGCCGCCAGCGAGACGAACACCGCCGACATGCCGGAGCTGGTGGCGAAGCACGCCTCGGCGCCCTCGATCTGCCGCAGCCGCTCCTGGAACATCGCCACGGTGGGGTTGCCGTAGCGGGAGTACACGAACCGCTGGATGTCACCGTTGAACGACGCCTCGGCCGCCTCGGCCGACTCGTAGACGTATCCGGAGTTGAGGAACATCGGCTCGGTGGTCTCCTCGAAGCCGGTGCGCATCTGCCCGGCCCGCACGCCCAGCGTGTCGGGGTGGAGTCCGTCGGGGAGCTCGTTGTTTCTCATCCGCTGCTTTCTGAGTGTCGTCGGTGGTGCGGGAGGCGGGTCGGTGCAGGTCAGGACTGACGCCAGGGAAGTCCGGCGACCTTCCATCCGTTGACCGAGCCGCGGTGGCCCGCCGCGTCCGGGTCGCCCTCGAACCCCTCGGCCACGTTGTAGGCGGGGCCCAGGCCGGCGGCGGTGGCCACGCTCGCGGCGGCTGC
>NZ_JAALDX010000020.1 GCF_014145095.1 Dietzia sp. SLG310A2-38A2
GCGGCGGTCCGCGGTGCACGGCGGCGGGTGGGCACCTCGGGGATCGAGGAGGGGCGTCGCGTGGGCGGATCGGTGGATCTCGGGCAGAGCCGCTTCGGCGGGGGACGGCGTCAACTCGGAGCCTGACCTGTCCGGGGCGTTCGCGGCCGGCGCGTCGGTGTGCAAAAGATTGCAAGCTGATGCATACTTGTGCGCATGGCAATCAAGGTAGCGGTCGCAGGTGCTTCGGGTTACGCGGGAGGGGAGTTCCTCCGCCTGCTCCTCGGACACCCTGCGCTCGTGTCGGGTGAGATGGAGATCGGAACCCTCGCTGCGGGGTCCAACGCCGGGCAGCCGCTGGTCGAGCACCATCCCCATCTCCTGCCGCTCGCGGACCGCGTCCTGGTCGAGACCAGTGCGGACACCCTGGCCGGGCACGACGTCGTGGTCCTGGGACTGCCGCACGGGCACTCCTCGGCGATCGCCGAGCAGTTGGGGCCGGACGTCCTCGTCGTCGACCTGGGCGCGGACTTCCGGCTGTCCGATGCCTCGGACTGGGAGTCCTACTACGGGTCCGCGCACGCCGGCACCTGGCCGTACGGTCTGCCCGAACTCCCCGGTGCGCGTGAGGCCCTGCGGTCGACCCGCCGGATCGCGGTGCCCGGGTGCTTCCCCACGGGGGCGAGCATCGCGCTGTTCCCGGCGGTGGCGGCCGGACTAATCGACGCGTCGGGGATCACGATCGTCTCGGTCACCGGCGCCTCGGGCGCAGGGAAGTCCGCCAAGGTGCCGATGCTCGCCTCGGAGGTCATGGGATCGGCGAAGGCCTACGGCGTCACGACCCACCGTCACGCGCCCGAGATCACCCAGAACCTGCGGGCTGTCACCGATACGGAGGTGTCGGTGAGCTTCACCCCTGTCCTGGCCCCGATGGCCCGGGGAATCCTCACCACCGCGGTCGCCCCGACCACCGCGACCGCGGGGGAGTTGCGGCGGGTGTACGCGGAGGCGTTCGACGACGAACCCTTCGTCCACGTGCTCCCCGAGGGTGTGCAGCCGATGACCGCCTCGGTCCTCGGTTCCAACGCCGTGCAGCTCGGCATCGAGGTGGACGGCCGCGCCGGTCGCGCGGTGTTCACCGCGGCGATCGACAACCTCGCCAAGGGCACCGCCGGAGGCGCCATCCAGTCGATGAACCTGGCGCTCGGATTGCCCGAGACCTCCGGACTCAGCACGGTCGGCCTCGCCCCGTGAGTGCGGACACCCTCTCCGGAGCGAGATCGGACGGCCGCATCCACGGACTGGAAAGGTGGTCCGATCCCGCGGAGAACACCGTGGTGTTCTGGGTCGCTCCCGCGGGTTCGACGTCCGTGCTGGAGGTCGACGGCGACGGAACCGACGCCGTGGAGGTGCAGTGGAGCACCCTGAGCGCCGAGGTCCCGTCCATCCGCGCGGTCGTCCTGCTCGACGGTCCCGGGGTCGGTGTGCCGGGTGAGGACTTCACGTTCACGCACCGCGTCGCCGAGGACGTCGCCCGGTTCGTCAGCACCCGGTCGGGTGCCGAGGCCGGCCCGATCGAGGTTCTCGTCTTCCGACCGGAGACCGACCAGGCGCCCTGGCCGGAACCCTCGCGCACCGCAGACGGAGTGGAGTTCCGTTTCCGCCACCGCGGCGGAGCCGACATCCGACTCACCCTGACCGTTCCAGACCAGCCCGGAGAGGCCTGACATGACCACCGAGATGAACGACGGGTCCACCGAGTTGACGCCGTTCGTCCGCGCACACGTCCTCGCCGAGGCGCTGCCGTGGCTGCAGAAGTTCCACCACAAGATCGTCGTGGTCAAGTACGGCGGCAACGCGATGATCGACGACCAGCTCAAGGCGGCGTTCGCGGCCGACATGGTGTTCCTCCGGACCTGCGGTCTCAAGCCGGTGGTGGTCCACGGGGGCGGCCCCCAGATCACCTCCATGCTCGGCCGCCTGGGCATGGAGGGTGAGTTCCGCGGGGGATTCCGCGTGACCACCCCCGAGGTCATGGACATCGTCCGCATGGTGCTGTTCGGACAGGTCGGCCGCGAGCTGGTGGGGCTCATCAACGCGCACGGTCCCTACGCGGTCGGGATCTCCGGAGAGGACGCGGGCCTGTTCACGGCGGTCCGACGGACGGCGATGGTGAACGGTGAACCGACCGACATCGGGTTGGTCGGCGACGTCGAGTCGGTCGATCCCCGCGCCGTCCTGGACCTCATCGAGGCCGGACGGATCCCCGTCGTGTCCACCATCGCCCCGGATGCGGACGGCACCGTCCACAACATCAACGCCGATTCCGCCGCCGGCGCGCTGGCCACCGCGCTCGGCGCGGAGAAGCTCGTCGTCCTCACCGACGTCGAGGGGTTGTACACCGACTGGCCGGACCGGTCCTCACTGGTCACACATCTCGGAACCGGTCCGCTCGAGCGACTGTTGCCGTCGCTCGAGAGTGGGATGGTCCCCAAGATGGAGGCGTGTCTGCGCGCGGTGCAGGGCGGGGTGCGGGCGGCCCACGTCATCGACGGGCGCGTCGAACACTCCGTGCTGCTCGAGGTTCTCACCGAGGGCGGCATCGGCACCATGGTCACCGAGGGTGACCACGAGATCCGTACGCCGGCAGGAGGCGCGAGATGACCGGGACCGACACCATGTCCCTCACCGCACGGTGGGACGGCGCGCTCATGCGCAACTACGGCACTCCGCCGCTCGAGCTCGTCTCGGGCCGGGGCGTCACCGTCACCGCCTCGGACGGCCGCGAGTACGTGGACCTGCTCGGAGGTATCGCGGTCAACGCACTCGGCCACGCGCACCCGGCGGTGGTCGACGCTGTCAGCCGCCAGGTCGCCGAGCTCGGCCACGTGTCCAACCTCTACATCCACCCGAAGGTGGTGGCGCTGGCCGAGCGTCTCGAGTCGCTGCTGGCGGTGGACGAGCCCGTCCGCGCCTTCTTCTGCAACTCGGGCGCGGAGGCCAACGAGGCCGCGTTCAAGATCGCCCGTCGGACGGGCCGTTCGCGGGTCCTCGCGGCGGAGAACGGTTTCCACGGCAGGACCATGGGCGCCCTCGCGATGACGGGTCAACCCGCCAAACGGGAGCCGTTCGAACCGATGCCCGCAGGGGTCGAGTTCTTCCCCTACGGCGACACCGCCGCGCTCACCGCTCTCGTAGAGCAGGCTCCCGGGGACACGGCCGCCGTGATCGTCGAGCCGGTCCAGGGCGAGGGAGGGGTCGTCGAACCCCCCGAGGGCTTCCTGGCCGAGGTGCGATCGTTGTGCAGCGAGCACGGGATCCTCATGATCGTCGACGAGGTCCAGACCGGGATCGGTCGTACCGGGGCGATGTTCGCCACGCGGCGGGCGGGGGTGGTCCCCGACGTGATCACCCTGGCCAAGGGCCTGGGAGGCGGGTTGCCGATCGGTGCCTGCCTGGCGGTCGGTGCGGCCGGGGACCTGCTCACCGCGGGGCAGCACGGGACCACGTTCGGCGGGAACCCCATCGCGTGCGCGGCCGCCCTGGCCGTCCTCGACACGATCGAGGCCGATGACCTGATCGCGCACGTCGACCGACTCGGGAAGATCATCGCCGCGGAGATCGAGTGCCTGGACCACCCGCTGGTCGACCACGTGCGGGGGAGGGGGCTGCTGCTCGGCGTGGTGCTCACCGCGCCGCTCGCCAAGGCCGTGGAGGGGGCGGCCCGGGAGGCCGGGTATCTCGTCGGTGCCACCACCGCGGACGTGGTCCGCCTCGCCCCGCCGCTCGTGCTGACCGAGGAGCAGGTCGCGCGGTTCGTCGCCGGGCTCCCGGCAATCCTGGACGCCGCGACCCCGAAGGAGTCCACCTCATGACCGCAGCATCATCGTCGGTGCGGCACTTCCTGCGGGACGACGACCTCAGCCCCGCGGAGCAGGCCGAGGTCCTCGATCTGGGGATGCGGCTCAAGGCCGCCCCGTTCTCGGCCCGCCCGCTCGAGGGGCCACGGTCGGTCGCCGTGATCTTCGACAAGACCTCCACGCGGACGCGGTTCTCGTTCGATGCCGGGATCGCCCAACTCGGCGGGAACGCCATCGTGGTGGACTCCGGATCCACGCAGATGGGCAAGGGTGAGACCCTGTCCGACACCGCGAGGGTGATGTCGCGCTACGTCGAGGCGATCGTCTGGCGCACCTACTCGCAGGACGGGCTCGTCGAGCTCGCCGCGCACTCGGACGTGCCCGTGGTCAACGCCCTGACCGACGAGTTCCACCCGTGCCAGATCCTCGCGGACCTGCTCACCATCCGCGAGAACTTCGGCCGCACCGCAGGCCTGCGCGCTGTGTACCTCGGCGACGGCGCGAACAACATGGGGCACTCGTACCTGCTCGGCTTCGCGACCGCGGGCATGCACATCACCATCGCCGCGCCGGAGGGTTACCAGCCGACAGGTCAGGTGGTGTCGGATGCCGAGCGCGTGGCGGCGGGGACCGGCGGGTCCGTGAGGATCACGACCGACGTCGACTCGGCGGTGGACGGTGCGGACGTCCTCATCACGGACACCTGGGTGTCGATGGGGATGGAGGACTCGGCAACGGATCGGCTCCGCGACCTGGCCGACTACCAGTTGGGGCAGGAGTCGGTCGACAGGGCGTCCGACGACGTGATCGTCCTGCACTGCCTGCCCGCCTACCGCGGCAAGGAGATCGCGGCCGAGGTCATCGACGGCCCCCGCAGCCGTGTGTTCGACGAGGCCGAGAACCGGCTCCACGCGCAGAAGGCGCTGCTCGTGTGGCTCATGGAGCGGTCGTGACCACGGTGGGGACGGTCAGCAGGACCGTCAGGCACGCCCGTATCGCCGAAATCCTCCAGCGCCGTCCCGTCCGGAGCCAGACCGAGCTGGCGGAGGCCCTGGCCGAGGAGGGCATCGCCGTCGCGGTGGCCACCTTGAGCCGGGATCTCGACGAACTCGGGGCCGTCAAACTCCGGGCCGCGGACGGCGGCGCGGGCCGCTACATCATCCCGGAGGACGGCAGCAGGGCCCCGGGGATCCCCGGCGGTACCGACAGGCTCGGCAGGCTCCTCGGCGACCTCCTGGTCTCGGCGGACCACAGTGGCAACATCGCGGTCCTGAGGACCCCGCCCGGCGCCGCGAACTTCCTGGCGAGCGCCCTGGACCGCGCCAACCTCGACGACGTGGTCGGGACGATCGCCGGGGATGACACCATATTCGTGATGGCCCGTGAGCCCGTCGGAGGCGCCGAGCTCGCGGACCGGCTCGCCTCCCTGGCCCGACGCCCACTCTGACCTCCACGACCCGACCCCAGACCTTTTAGATCCGAACCATCAAGGAGCACACCATGTCCGATCGCGTAGTCCTCGCCTACTCCGGCGGCCTCGACACCTCTGTCGCCATCAGTTGGATCGGTAAGGAGACCGGCGCCGAGGTCGTCGCCGTCGCCATCGACCTGGGTCAGGGCGGTGAGGACATGGAGGTCATCCGGCAGCGCGCCCTGGACTGCGGCGCCGTCGAGTCGATCGTCGTGGACGCCCGCGACGAGTTCGCCGACGAGTACTGCGCCCCCACGATCAAGGCCAACGGGATGTACATGCGTGAGTACCCACTTGTCTCGGCGATCTCTCGGCCGCTGATCGTCAAGCACCTGGTCACCGCGGCCAAGATGCACGGCGGCACCTCCGTCGCACACGGCTGCACCGGCAAGGGGAACGACCAGGTCCGCTTCGAGGTGGGCTTCGGCGCACTCGCCCCCGACCTCGACGTGATCGCCCCGGTCCGCGACTACGCCTGGACGCGTGAGAAGGCCATCGAGTTCGCGGAGCAGAACGAGATCCCCATCAACGTGACCAAGAAGTCCCCGTTCTCGATCGACCAGAACGTCTGGGGTCGCGCGGTGGAGACCGGCTTCCTCGAGGACCTGTGGAACGCCCCCACGAAGGACGTCTACGACTACACCGAGGACCCCACCCTCAACTTCGCCGCTCCCGACGAGGTCACCGTGACCTTCTCGGAGGGCATCCCGGTGGCGATCGATGGTCGCAAGGTCTCCGTGCTCGAAGCCATCGTGGAGCTCAACCGCCGTGGCGGCGCGCAGGGTGTGGGTCGGCTGGACATGGTCGAGGACCGGCTCGTCGGTATCAAGAGCCGCGAGGTCTACGAGGCACCGGGCGCGATGATCCTCATCACCGCGCACAAGGCGCTCGAGGACGTCACTCTCGAGCGGGAGCTGGCCCGGTACAAATCGGGTGTGTCCGACCAGTGGTCCAACGCGGTCTATGACGGCCTGTGGTTCTCCCCGCTGAAGTACGCCCTCGACGCCTTCATCGACAACACCCAGCAGCACGTCTCCGGTGACATCCGGATGGTCCTGCACGGTGGCTCCATCGTGGTCAACGGACGTCGTTCCGATTCCTCGTTGTACGACTTCAACCTCGCGACCTACGACGAGGGCGACTCGTTCGACCAGAGCTACGCCAAGGGCTTCGTGAACCTCCACGGTCTGAGCTCCAAGATCGCCGCCAAGCGGGACCTCGGGCTGTGAGCGACGCCGACCGGCAGGACGAACGTCACGGCACCAACGCCGGAGCCCTGTGGGGCGGTCGCTTCGCGGGCGGCCCCGCCGAGGCGATGGCCGCCCTGAGCAAGTCCACGCACTTCGACTGGGAGCTGGCGCCGTACGACATCAGGGCCTCCAAGGCCCACGCCAGGGTTCTCCACCGTGCGGGGTTGCTCTCCGGTGCGGAACTGGACGCGATGCTGGACGGTCTGGACCGACTGGCCGCGGACGTCGATTCAGGCGCGTTCGTCCCGGCAGAATCGGACGAGGACGTGCACGGTGCCCTCGAACGCGGTCTGATCGACCGTGTGGGGGTCGAGGTGGGCGGGCGACTTCGTGCAGGCCGGTCCCGCAACGACCAGGTCGCCACGTTGTTCAGGATGTGGTTGCGCGACGCGGTGCGGGAGGTGGCCGCCGGGGTGCTCGACGTGGTCGACGCACTCGTGACCCAGGCGGACGAGCACCCGGAGACGGTGATGCCGGGCAAGACCCACTTCCAGGCGGCTCAGCCGATCCTGCTCTCGCACCAGCTCCTGGCCCACGCGCAGCCGCTGCTGCGGGACGTCGATCGGATCCGGGACCTGGACCGACGTCTCGCGGTGTCTCCGTACGGTTCGGGGGCCCTGGCCGGGTCGTCCCTCGGGCTGGACCCGGACGCGATCGCGGCGGAGCTCGGGTTCGACCGCGCGGCGGACAACTCGATCGACGCCACGAGCTCGCGGGACTTCGCCGCCGAGGCGGCCTATGTCCTCGCGCAGATCGCGGTCGACCTCTCCCGCCTGGCGGAAGAGGTGATCGCCTGGTCGACCCCGGAGTTCGGGTACGTGACGCTGGCCGACGAGTGGTCGACCGGTAGCTCGATCATGCCGCAGAAGAAGAACCCGGACGTCGCGGAACTCATGCGCGGGAAGACGGGCCGGTTGATCGGCAATCTGACCGGCCTGCTCGCCACCCTCAAGGCCCAACCGTTGGCCTACAACCGGGATCTGCAGGAGGACAAGGAACCGGTCTTCGATTCGGTCGCCCAGCTCTACCTGCTCCTCCCGGCGATGACCGGGATGGTCTCGACCCTGGAGTTCCACCCGGAGCGCCTCGCCGCGCTCGCCCCGGCCGGATACACGTTGGCCACCGACATCGCGGAGTGGATGGTCCGTCAGGGCGTGTCCTTCCGCGTCGCCCACGAGGCGGCCGGGGAGTGCGTTCGGGTGGCCGAGTCCCGCGGCGTCGGGCTGGACGAGCTGACCGACGACGAGTTGGCGGCCGTCGACCCCGAGCTGTCGCCCGACGTCCGCGACGTGCTCACCGTGACGGGATCCATCGCGTCACGGAGCGCACGCGGCGGGACCGCCGGCACCGCCGTGGCCGATCAACGGCGCCGGCTGGGAGAGATCCGTAGCGAGCTCGCCCACTGGGTAGGGTGAGCGCCATGTCCGCCATCGATGACCGTCTGCTGGAGATCCTCGCCTGCCCCGAGGACAAGGGGCCGCTGCTCCTGGCGGGTGACGACACGCTCTACAACCCCCGTCTCCGACGCGCCTACCGGATCGACGACGGTATCCCGGTCCTGCTGGTGGAGGAGGCACGCCAGGTGGACGACGCCGAGCACGCGGACCTGCTCGCCCGTTCGGGCGGAGCTCCGCAGGAGTGACCCGGGGGTACGCCGGGGCGGGTCCGTTCCGGGCACTGCTGCGTGAGGCTGACCCGGCCGCGGCCGCGCGGGCACTGCTCGGGGGTGTCCTGACCCATGACACCGTCTCGGTGCGGGTGGTCGAGGTGGAGGCCTACGGGGGACCGGTCGACTCGCCCCATCCGGATCCCGCGGCCCACACCTGGCCGGGGCCGACCCCGCGGAACCAGGTGATGTTCGGCGACGCCGGTCACCTGTACGTCTATCTGAGCCACGGGATCCACCGATGCGTCAACATCACCTGCCGTCCCGCAGGTGAGGGGGGCGGGGTCCTTCTCCGCGCAGCCCGGGTGGAGAGCGGACACGAGGTGGTGGACCTCCGCCGGCCGGGGATACCCGCCGAGCACGCGGCTCGCGGACCGGGGAACCTCGGCAAGGTGGTGGGCATCGATCTCTCATTCCGGGGCATGGATGTCCTCGACCCGACGTCGTCGGTCACGTTCCGTCCGGATCCGGTCCCGGATTCGCAGATCCGGACCGGCCCCAGGGTGGGTGTCTCCCGTGAGGCGGATCGCCCCTGGCGATTCTGGCTGGCGGGCGCCCGGGAGGTCTCCTCCTACCGCCGCAGTCCACGCGCGCCGCGCGTCACGCACCCCGCCCCGTGGTAGCCCGCGGCGCCGATGGGGAACAATGGCACGCGTGACTTCCAACATCCTCGATGACCTGCAGTGGCGGGGGCTCATCGCGCAGTCGACCGACCTCGACGCGCTCCGTGCCCATCTCGACGAGGGCACCGTGTCGCTCTACTGTGGCTTCGATCCCACCGGGCCCAGCCTGCACGCAGGTCACCTGATCCCGCTTCTCACCCTCAGGCGATTCCAGTTGGCCGGACACCGGCCGATCGTCCTGGCCGGTGGCGCGACAGGGATGATCGGGGACCCCCGCGACGTGGGGGAGCGCACCATGAACACCGCCGACACCGTGGCCGAGTGGGCCGAGCGCATCACCGGACAGCTTGAGCTGTTCGTGGACCTCACGGAGGGGCCCGCGGGCGCCCGCGTGGTCAACAACATGCAATGGACCGGGCACCTGACCGCCATCCAGTTCCTCCGCGACGTCGGCAAGCACTTCTCGCTCAACACCATGCTCGGGCGCGACACCGTCAAGCGTCGTCTGGACGGCGACGGGATCTCGTACACCGAGTTCTCGTACATGCTCCTCCAGGCCAACGACTTCGTGCAGCTGCGTCGCACAATGGGGTGCACCCTGCAGATCGGCGGCTCCGACCAGTGGGGGAACATCGTCGGCGGTGTCGACCTCAACCGCCGGATGGACGGGGAGTCGGTGCACGCGATGACCGTCCCCCTGGTCACCTCGTCCGACGGGAAGAAGTTCGGCAAGTCCACGGGCGGCGGCAGTCTCTGGCTCGACCCGGACCTGACCAGCCCCTACACCTGGTACCAGTACTTCCTCAACACCTCCGATGCCGACGTGGTCCGCTACCTGCGGTGGTTCTCGTTCCTGGGCCGGGAAGAGATCGACGAGCTCGACGCACTCACCCGGGACAAGCCGCAGCTGCGGGCGGCGCAGAAGCGCCTGGCCGAGGAGATGACCACGATGATGCACGGGGTGGCGGCCACGGAATCGGTGCAGGCGGCGTCCCAGGCGCTGTTCGGACGTGGCGAGTTGGCCGAGCTGGACGAACGGACCCTCGGTGCTGCACTCGAGGACGCCGGCGCGGTCGAGCTGGGATCCGACGAACCGAGGACGATCGTCGATCTCCTGGTGGCGTCCGGCCTGTGCGAGAGCAAGGGCGCGGCGCGACGTGCCGTCGGTGAGGGCGGCGCGTACGTCAACAACGTGCGCGTCGAGGACGCAGAGTGGACGCCCGCGACGAGCGACCTGCTGCACGGGGCCTGGCTGGTCCTCCGGCGCGGCAAGCGGAACCTGGCCGGGGTCCGGATCCGCTGATCCGGGGAGTATCACGAGACGGCGCCGGTGAACCCCGGCGCCGTCTCGCATTTTCGCCGTTGACCTGGCGATTTGCGTTTGGGTTCACGTCTGCGTAACTTATTGGAAGTCGCCGAGAGCGAGCGCGGACCGGGAGGTTCGAGCTGGTGCGAGGTGGCGAGTTCCAGGTGGTGGCGCGGACCCGGTTTTGACTTGGTGGGTCGGGGTCGCTAGGCTGGAGAAGTTGCCCCGAAACGGGCG
>NZ_JAALDX010000208.1 GCF_014145095.1 Dietzia sp. SLG310A2-38A2
GCGAACGCCTGGCGGCCGCCCGCCGTTGACGCCTGCTAGCCCGCCGGTGGGGCGGCCGGCGGCGGGAACAGCGAGTCGGTCCAGCGCTGCCAGTCGGCGGTGAGCGCGTCGCGGTCGAACCCCTCGCCGAAGTAATAGTGGACGACGGTGACCATGCCCCACGCGCCGTCCCCGCTGAAGAAATGGGCGCCGCTGTCGCTGCGGATGCCCAGGTTTCCCGGTTCGGCCACCTCCACCACGCCGTCGATCGGGTCGAGCCCGTCGGGTGTCAGGTGCACGGTGTCGCCGACCTCCAGCTGTCGATCGATGCCCAGCGCGTCGTCGAACTGCGCCCAGATGCCGTCCTTGTCGAGGTCGCTGAACGCGATGATCGACACGGTGACCGGCGGTAGGCCACGGAAGTGCTCGAAGTAGCGGCGCAGGTTAGCAAGGAATCCGTCCCAACCGTGGCTGTGGTACTCGGCCTCCCAGTCCTCGCCGGTGATGCCGCTGTGGATGAGCCGTAGTACCGCCCCGCCACCGTCCCTGCCCTCCACGAGGAACTCCACGACCTCCGTCTGGCCGTCCGCGGAGGACGAGTATCGCCGCCCGGGTTCCCACTCCCGGACCGTGGCCTCGGAGATGTTGCCGGATCCGAAGTCGGATACGACGCGCGCGCCGACGCCTCCCTCCGGCGGGTCGAACCGGTGCGGCACGAACCAGCACGCCATGCCCTCACCTGTGGCGACGGCCTCCCACACCTCCTCCGGCGTGGCGTCGAGCTCGATGGACTTCTCGATCCGCTTGGGCTGGTCAGACATCGTCCTTCTCCTCACTGTCGTGTGGGTCGCTGTCGTGTGTGTCGCTGTCGTATGTGGCGCTGCCAGATGCGTCGGCGCTCGCGGAAGGGTCGGCGTTCCCGGGTGGGACGGCGTGCATCCCCACGATGAGCCGGTGTCGGCGGCCCCCGTCGGAGGAGTCGTCGTGGTACTTGGACACGAGCCTGGTGACCGCGTCTGTGAGTTCGTCGGCGAACGCCGCGCGATCGGCCGGGGTGGCGAAGCGCACCTCGCCGTCGAGACCGAACGTCCCGACCCGCTTGCCGGCCCGGCGCGCCCCCACGATCAGTTCCCCCACCTCGCGCACCATGCGCGAGGCCAGCGCGAGGAGCCACCGTGGTGACGCCTGGTCGCGATCGGTGCCGACGGCCGGTTGGACCCGCCCCATCACGCCGGGAGAAACGACGTACGACGACGACGAGGCCCTCAGGATCCGTTCGTGGACGTTCCCCCGCCGTCGCTCCTCGACCAGCTCGACCAGACCGTGCCTCTCGAGCTGCCGCAGGTGATAGTTGAGCTTCTGTCTGGGCACACCGAGGCGGGCGGCGAGCGTGGTGGCCGACCCCGGTTCGGAGAGTTCGGCCAACAGTCGCGTGCGGATCGGGGCCAGGGCGGCGGTCGCCACCTCGGCGCTGTCGATCACTCCGATGTCCTGCATGACCCCAGACTCCTACCGACAAACTTTCTTGTCAAGATGAATTTCTCCGTCGGTGCGGTACGGGACGAGCTCGCGCGCCCCGCTGGTCCCGTGCACCCGGTGGTGCGTGCTCTCGGGGCGGCCGCGACTCGGGGGTGGACGCCCCCGGGAAGCGCTCGACCAGTCGGCCGCAGGGCGGCGCTGGCCTACGCTCGGATCCATGTGTATCCACCACGGCACCGCCGCCCTCACCGGCTCCGTGACCCCTCCCGATCCCGCTCACGAGGCAGCGCAGGTGCGCGCTCTGTGGGAGCCGCTGGGCCTTCCGGGGATCATCGACGTCCACACTCACTTCATGCCCGACCGGGTGATGGCCAAGGTGTGGGACTACTTCGACGCCGCCGGCCCCAAGATCGGGCGGACGTGGCCGATCACCTACCGGGAGGCCGAGGACGAGCGCGTCGAGCGCCTGAGGTCCTACGGGGTGCTGGCGTTCTCGTCGATGCTGTACCCGCACAAGGCGGACATGGGGGCGTGGCTCAACTCATGGTCGGCGGACTTCGCCTCACGGCACCCTGACTGCCTGCACACCGCGACCTTCTTCCCCGAGCCGACCGCAGGCGACTACGTCCGGGACGCGATCGAGGCCGGGGCCCGGGTGTTCAAGTCGCACATCCAGGTCGGCGAGTACGACCCGCGCGATCCACTTCTGGATCCGGTGTGGGGTCGGCTCGCGGAGGCGCAGGTGCCCACGGTGATCCATTGCGGAAGCGGCCCCGTGGCGGGCACTTTCACGGGCCCGGAGCCGGTCGCGGCCGTGCTCGAGAGGTTCCCGGACCTCCCGTTGATCATCGCCCACATGGGCATGGGCGAGTACACGGAGTTCATGGACCTGGCCGAGCGGTACGACGGCGTCTACCTCGACACCACCATGGCGTTCACCGACTTCGTCGAGGAGATCAGCCCGTTCCCGGCCTCCGAGCGCGGGCGGCTCGCCGATCTGGGACACAAGATCCTGCTGGGGACCGACTTCCCGAACATCCCCTACCCGTTCGCGCACCAGCTCGACGCCCTGGCGGGACTCGGGATGGGCGATGACTGGCTACGGGCGGTGTGGCACGGAAACGCGGCGAGACTCTTCGGCCTCTGACGGTCCGGTGCGGCCCGCCGCGCCACTGCCCGCTCCCGGGACCGGCTGCTCTGCCGGTTCGGGGGACGGCTGGGGGATCGGGGGCTCGGCCTGCTCGGGACGGAGCACGCCTCCCGACCGCGCGGGCTGAGAGGGGCCACCGGACAGGATCCGACGGCCCGACAGGGCGCTGCCCAGGGTCAGCTCGTCCGCGAACTCGAGATCCGCGCCCATGGGTAGGCCCGAGGCCAGGCGGCTCACCATGAGCTCGGGGAACGGCCGCAGCAACCTGGCCAGGTACGTGGAGGTGGCCTCGCCGGTGGTGTTGGGGTCGGTCGCGATGATGATCTCCGCGATCTCCTCGCCCTCGAACTCCTCCCCGACCCGCCTCATCAGGCCGGCGATGCGCAGCTCGTTGGGGCCGATGCCGTTGATCGGATCGAGCGCGCCACCGAGCACGTGGTACAGCCCGCGGAACTCGCGGGTGCGCTCGATGGCCTCGATGTCCTTGGGCTCCTCGACCACGCAGATGAGCGTGGGGTCGCGCCGCGGGTCGGAGCAGATGCGGCAGCGCTCGGCCGCCGCCACCGTTCCGCAGACCTCGCAGTACGTGACGCCGTCGACCACCGCCTGCAGCGCGGAACGCAGCCGCTCCACCGACTCCGGCTCCGCCTGCAGGAGGTGGAAGGCCAGCCGCTGCGCGGACTTCGGACCGACGCCCGGCAGCTTGCCGAACTCGTCGATCAGGTTCTGGACTGGTCCCTCGTACATCGCCGTTCCTGTGCTGTGTCGTTCCCGGCGTCGGGTGCGACGCGGGGTGGCGGGGTCCGGATCTCCCCGGATCCCGCCGGGCTCACATGCCCAGGCCACCCATCATGTCGCCGAGGCCGCCGCCGGAGGCCAGCGGCCCGAGCCGCGACTCCGCGAGCTGCTGGACCTTGGTGTGGGCGTCACCGAACGCGCCGACGAGCAGATCCTGGAGCGTCTCGATGTCCTCGGGGTCCACGACCTTGGGGTCCACCGTGACCCCGGTGACCTCACCGGTGCCGCGCATGGTGACGGTGACGAGGCCGCCACCGGCCTGGCCGTCGACCGTGCTCGCGGCGATCTCCTGCTGCGCCTGGGCGAGCTGGGCCTGCATCTGCTGGGCCTGCTCGAGGAGGGCGTTCATGTCGGGTCCGGGCTGCATGGCGGGTCCTTTCGGCTGGTGCCGTTCTGGGCCGGGGCGGCCCCGGTCGGTCGGAACCCAGGGTAGCCGCACCATCGGACAGCGTGCCCCG
>NZ_JAALDX010000209.1 GCF_014145095.1 Dietzia sp. SLG310A2-38A2
CCGGCGGGGTCGTCGGCGTCGGGGGGCCCAGCCCGTCACCCGGTAGCCTGGTTGTCCTGCACTGCGCGGTCCACCCACCCGATGCGCAGTCGACACCCCGAGAGGAGCGCGCATGACGGGACACGACGCCGTCGACGAGGAACAGCGCCACCTCGGTCGTCTCCTCGATCGTCTCGAGGAACTCCGGACCGACACCCGGGCCCGCCTCGACGCCGTCCTCCGTGGCACGGGGGGAACGCCCCAGGCGCGGTCGGAGAGGGAGTCATTCGCCCGGCTCTACTCGTCGGAGTTGGCGGCCTTCAACGCGGCCAACCTGGGCCTGTACTTCGGACGTCTGGACATGGAGGACGGAGAGGTCCGGCGGATCGGGCGAGTGGGTCTGAGGGACGACGACGAGGACCTCACCCCGCTCCTGTTGGACTGGCGCGCAGACCACAGCCGCCCGTTCTACCTGGCCACCACCGCCCGTCCCGAAGGCGCACACCGTCGTCGTCATCTACGCACGATCGGCAGGCGGGTCATCGGGGTCCACGACGAGTACCTCACCGCACCGGTCGACGGCGAGGTTCCGGAGGACCACGACGACGTCGTGGGGGAATCCGCTCTCCTCGAAGCCCTGGACAGCGCGCGCTCCGGTCACATGACCGACATCGTCGCGACCATCCAACGCGAGCAGGACGAGATCATCCGCAACCCCCACGCCGGTGTCCTGGTGGTCCAGGGCGGGCCGGGGACGGGCAAGACCGCCGTGGCCCTGCACCGTGCGGCCTACCTGCTCTACACGCACCGCCGCAGGCTCGACCGCAGCGGAGTCCTCATCGTGGGGCCCAACGCGCGGTTCCTCGACTACATCGCGCGCGTCCTGCCCTCCCTCGGCGAGTCGGGCGTCGTCCTGCGCACACTCGCCGACCTCTACCCCGGCGTCCGCGCCACCGGTTCCGAGACGCTCCGCGGCGAGGAGGTCAAGGGTTCGGCGGACATGGTCGACATTCTCAAGGCCGCCGTCCGCGCCCGCCAGTTCGCCCCGGAGTCGGATGTGGAGGTGCGGTGCGAGGGACACGACCTCGTCCTCACGCCCGCGGCGGTCCGCGCCGCACGCGGACGGGCCCGGATGACGCGGCGACCACACAACCAGGCGCGCTCCACGTTCGCGGCGAGGATCATCGACGCGCTCACGGAGCAGTACGTGGCCTCCCTGACGGATCCCGTCGGGCACGCGGAGGATGCCGCCTGGTCCCCCGAGGGCGACGGGGTCGGGGATCTCGGGGATCCCGCCCGTCCACTGCTGGACGCGGAGGACCGGGCGGCGCTGCGCACCGAGGTCGAGAGTGCGCCGGAGGTCCTCGCCGCGATCGACGAGTGGTGGCCCACGCTGCGGCCGGAGCAGTTGTTGGCCGACCTGATCTCCAGCCGCGAGCGGATCTCCGAGGCGGCCGGCGACTACGTGGCCGAGGACCAGGAGGCCCTCTTCCGGGAGGACGGCGGGGCGTTCTCGGTGGCCGACGTCCCGCTCCTCGACGAACTCGCCGAACTACTGGGCGAGGACCCCGCCGCGGAGGCCAGCGAAGCGGACCGCGCATGGGCCGAACAGGTCCGGCAGGCGGAGGAGGCACTCGAGATCCTCACCGGGTCGGCGGTCCAGGACATCGAGGACGACCTGGACCCGGAGGTACTCATGGCCTACGACGTGGTCGATGCCGAGTCCCTCGCCAGGCGGCACAGTGCGGACTCGGACCTCACCGTCGCGGATCGCGCCGGCGCGGATCGGGCATGGGCGTTCGGTCACGTGATCGTCGATGAGGCGCAGGAGCTGTCCGCCATGGCGTGGCGCGTGTTGATGCGCCGCTCCCCCAACCGTTGGATGACCCTCGTCGGGGACGTCGCCCAGACCTCCAGCCCGGCGGGCATCGACTCGTGGGGGGACGCGCTGTCGCCCTATGTGGACGACCGGTGGGTCCTCTGCGAGCTCACCGTCAACTACCGCACCCCGGAGACCGTCTCCGCCGTGGCGGAGCAACTGCTCGCGCAGATCGACCCGGGGGCGACCTCACCACGCCCGGTACGTGCGGGGCGTCGGCCGGTCGCGTGGCTCGAGACCGAGACGGGCTCGGTGGGCCGGGTGGTGGCCGATGAGGTATCCCTCGTGCCGGAGGACCGTGCCGTGGCCGTGCTCCTTCCCGATGACCTCGGGCACGAGAACGCCTCCGGGATCGCCGCCCTCAGGGACACCGTGGCCGCGGCGCGACCCGACGCCTCGGTCCTCCCGCTGGCCCTGGCCAAGGGACTCGAGTTCGACGTGGTGGTGGTGGTGGATCCGGAGCACGTCCTCGGACGATCCCCGCAGGGGCTCCAGGATCTGTACGTGGGGGCCACTCGCGCCACCCAGGAACTAGTCCTCGTCCAGCCTGGTCGATTCGGCCCACTGCTCTCACGGATCCGCGAGACCGTCTCGGACAACGCAGAGGAGCTCAGCGCATGAACATCAACGTGATGCGCATCTCGGCCTCCTCGGCGTTGTGCGCACTCCTCGCGGTGAGCACGGGGTGCGCACCCGCGGACGAGGACACCGACCGGACCGTGAGGGCGGAGACCGCGGGGCAGGGTATCGAAGCCGCGGCCGAGGAGCCGGCCGACGGCAACACGAGGGGCCCCGCGAGAAACGGCAGCGAGCAGGACTTCCTCGACGACCTGACCGCGTTCGGCCTACCCCCGGAGATGACCGCGGCCACCACCGTCGAGGTGGGGATAGGAATCTGTCGGGGCATCTCCGACGGGGCCGACACCGACACGATCCTCGATCACCTCCGCCCGCTCACCAGCTCGATAGCCGCGCAGGATCCGGAGCGGGACACAGCTGAGGTGGGCCGGGCCCTCATCGACGCGAGCCGGGCCCACCTCTGCGGCTGAGCACACCTGGTCTACCGACTCAGGTGGTGGCGCTGACTCAGGTCGTGTGGACGATGAGCACGTCGCAGACGGCCCGGCGGGCCGCATCCGCGGGCACCGAGCCCAGGAGGCGGCCGGTCAGCGAGTTCAGGCCCTTGTTCCCCACGACCAGCAGATCCGCCTCAACCTCGTTGGCCAGTTTGATGAGTGATTCAACAGGCGCTCCCTTGACGGTGCGCGCCTCGACGGTGGACGCCCCGGCGGCGACCGCCCGGTCCCGGGCCGTCCGGACGATGTCCTCGGCCGGGTTGTCTCCGCGGATCTGATAGGCGTCGTCGCCGAGCTGATCGGCGGCCTGGCTGACCGAACGCGGATCGGCGGGCACATAGGCGCAGGCGATCACGAGCGTCGCGGACTCGTCGGCGGCAAGTGACGCGGCACGATCGACGGCCCGGTAGGACGACTCCGAGCCGTCCGTACCCACGACCACCTTCTTGTAGGCGCTCAATTCTCTTCCTCTCGTCGGCAACAAGTTCTACCCAGCGTAGTGCGCATGGGTCCCCGCCGCGCCCGGTAAGCGCGCGACGTCACAGCGACGGGTCAGTCGATACCCGCCTCACGCATCCCCTTGAGTTCCTTGCGCAGCTCGGCGATCTCGTCCCGGAGCCGACCCGCCAACTCGAACCGCAGGTCTGTGGCCGCCGACATCATCTGCTCGGTCATCTCCCCGATGAGCTTCTCGAGTTCCTTACGAGGCCGCGCCGACTCACCCGCCGCCCGTGCACCCACGAGCTCCGGCCGGTCCCGCGGGTCGGACGACGTCTCCCCGTTCTTCTCCTCCCCGACCCTGTCGAGGATGTCGGCGATCTTCCTCCGCAGTGGCTGCGGGTCGATGCCGTGCTCGGTGTTGTACGCGACCTGCTTCTCGCGCCGGCGGTCGGTTTCCTCGATGGCCTGTTGCATCGCGTCGGTGACGGAGTCCGCATACATGTGGACCTCGCCGGAGACGTTGCGGGCCGCACGGCCGATGGTCTGGATGAGCGAGGTGGCCGAGCGGAGGAAGCCCTGCTTGTCGGCGTCGAGGATCGCGACGAGAGAGACCTCGGGGAGGTCGAGTCCCTCCCTGAGCAGGTTGATGCCCACCAGGACGTCGTAATCACCGCGTCGCAGGTCCCGGAGCAGCTCCACCCGCTGCAGGGTGTCGATCTCCGAGTGCAGGTAACGCACACGCACGCCGAGTTCCAGCAGGTAGTCGGTGAGGTCCTCGGACATCTTCTTGGTCAGGGTGGTCACCAGTACCCGCTCGTCGCGATCCGCCCGGGCGCGGATCTCACCGAGGAGATCGTCGATCTGCCCCTTCGTGGGCTTGACGACGATCTTCGGGTCCACCAGCCCGGTGGGTCGGATCACCTGCTCGACGAACTCGCCCCCCGTCCGTCCCATCTCGTATTTGCCGGGGGTGGCCGACAGGTACACGGTCTGGCCGACCCGGTCGGAGAACTCCTCCCACGTGAGCGGTCGGTTGTCGAGCGCTGACGGGAGCCTGAAACCGAAGTCCACGAGGTTGCGCTTGCGGGAGGCGTCGCCCTCGAACATCGCGCCGATCTGGGGAACGGTCACGTGTGACTCGTCGATGACCGTGAGGAAGTCCTCGGGGAAGTAGTCGATCAACGTCGCCGGGGAGCTGCCCGCCGCGCGACCGTCGATGTGTCGCGAGTAGTTCTCGATCCCGGAACAGAATCCCACCTGCTGCATCATCTCGATGTCGTACGAGGTGCGCATCCGCAGTCGTTGCGCCTCCAGCAGCTTGCCCTGGTTCTCCAGCTCCGCCAGCCGTACCTCCAGTTCCTCCTCGATCGAGGCGATGGCCTTGGCCATGCGGTCGGGCCCGGCGACGTAGTGCGTGGCGGGGAAGATCCGTACCTCCTCGACCTTCCGGACCACATCGCCGGTCAGGGGATGGATGTAGTAGAGGGCGTCGACCTCGTCACCGAAGAACTCGATGCGCACCGCGAGCTCCTCGTAGGTGGGGATGATGTCGACCGTGTCGCCCTTGGCCCGGAACGTCCCGCGTGTCATCGAGACGTCGTTGCGCTCGTACTGCACGTCCACCAGCAGCCGCAGCAGCCGGTCGCGTTCGACCTCCTGGCCCACGGCCAGGGAGACGGACCTGTCCAGATAGGACTGTGGTGTGCCGAGGCCGTAGATGCACGAGACCGAACTGACGACGACGACGTCGCGCCTCGAGAGCAACGACGACGTCGCGGAGTGCCGGAGCCGCTCCACGTCGTCGTTGATGGACGAGTCCTTCTCGATGAAGGTGTCCGTCTGAGCGATGTACGCCTCGGGTTGGTAGTAGTCGTAGTAGGAGACGAAATACTCGACCGCGTTGTTGGGGAGCATCTCCCGCAGTTCGTTGGCCAGCTGCGCGGCGAGGGTCTTGTTGGGGGCCATCACCAGGGTCGGCCGCTGGACCTGCTCGATGAGCCAGGCCGTCGTGGCGGACTTGCCGGTACCGGTGGCCCCGAGCAGCACGATGTCCCGCTCCCCGCGCCCCAGCCGCTCGGTGAGCTCGGCGATCGCCGTCGGCTGGTCCCCGGACGGGACGAACTCACTGACCACCTCGAACCGGTCGGTGGTCCGCTCGACATCCCCGATGGGACGGAACTCGGAGTAGGAGAGGACGGTCGGGTCTGCGGGGATCCCGTCGTCGGGGATCTCGGTCGCGAAAGCCATACCGCAAGCTTACGAGTCGCCGCGCACCCCCGCCTCTCGACGAAAGACCTCCGGCGCCTCAGGTTGCTATTACTCTGCACTCGAGTTCCCCTCACTATGCTGCCCTCGTCTGGAGAAACCGTGTCCCGGAACACCCCTCGTCGTCGTCCCCGTCTCTTCCGTCGGACACACTCACCGCTCGCGGCGGGCACCGTCGCCGCTCTCGCGATCGGCGCACTGACAGTGCTGTCGCCGGTCGCGGCGGCCGCGCCGTGTGACCCGTGGCCCCCGGCCGGCGGGACCGGGGGGACCGGCGGATCGGGCTCCCTCTCCGGATCTGCTGCCACGCCGGTCGGCGCGCCTGCCACCCCGTGGGCGAACGGGGCAAGCGGCTACATCCCCGTCCTCCAGGGCCGCACCACGACGGTGGAACTGCTCACGGGACCCACGAGCCCCAACAAGACGGTCGAGCGGTTCGGGATCTCCGGGACCGACCTGGGAATCCTGTGGGAGAACGGGAACGCCTCGAACCCGCAGGTCATGATGGCACTGGGCGACACCATGGGCGACTGCGGTGTCCCGGGAGACCAGTGGCGTAGCAACATCCTCTTCCGCTCGTCCGACCGCACGCTGTCGAACGGGATGCGGATCGACGACGCCCCGATGGAGAGGGCCGGTCTGGCCAAGTCCATCCTCCCCCGCTCGAACCTGCCCGGCGAGGTGACCGTCATCCCCACCGCCGGTGTGGAGGTGGGTGGCACGCAGTATCTCCGGTACATGTCCGTCGCCAGTTGGGGCGCCCCCGGCGAGTGGGTCACCAACTACTCGGCGCTCGCGGCGTCGGGGGACAACGGGGAGAACTGGACCCCGGTGGCGGGCAGCGCCCGCACCGGAACCGGGAGCCCGCGACTCGTACCGGCGAACCTCGGCTCCCCGTTCACGACCCACACCGCCGGCCAGATGAGCGCGTTCCTCAAGCATGGCGGCTACGTCTACGAATACCTCACCCCGTCCGGCCGCAGTGGCGCGGTGACCCTCGCCCGGGTGTCCGAGGGATCGATCGAGGACATGTCGGCCTACGAGTTCTGGAACGGGTCCGGCTGGGGTCGTGACCACCGCTCCGCCGCGACCGTGATCCACCCCCGGGTGAGCGAACTGTCCGTGTCGTGGAGCCCGCGCCTGGGGCGCTTCATCGCGTTGTACACCAACGGGAACAACGACATCGTGATGCGGCAGGCCGCGACGCCCGAGGGGCCCTGGTCGGGCGAGGACATCCTGCTGTCGTACGCCCACGTGCCCACCTTGTACGGGGCGTTCATCCACCCGTGGAGCCCGGCTGTCGAGACGGTGGGGTCCGACCTGTTCTTCACCATGTCCACCTGGGACGCCTACAACGTCTTCCTCATGAAGACCGACCTGAACCAGATCCCCGCGCGGACCCTGCCGAGCGCGACCGCCCGGATGCGAGTCGCGGACGACAGCTGGACCCGCGACACCCCGGACCCGGCCGAGACCGGTGAGACCGTACTGGTCGACCGTCTCCCCATCCCGGGCGCCTGAGATGAGCCGCGCGCTACCGCGGCTGGCCGCGGCGGGTCTCATCGCGGTCACGGGATCCGTCGCGACGCTCACCACCACCGGGATCGGCACGGCCACGGCTGGTCCGTGCAGCGTGATGTTCGGCAACTTCGGGTCGCTGCTCGAGAACCACACCGGCGCCGGCATGGCAGGGGGTTCCCTGGGGTCACTCGGTTCGGGGTCCTCCGGGTCGCTCGGGTCCGCCTCGCGAGCCATGGGATCGGCGGACCGCTCGGGGTCACTCGTGCAGCAGCTCGAGACCGGGTCGCTGGGGAACGGACTCTCCGGCTCCCTCAACTCGGCCATCGGGTCCATCTACGGAATGCCCCCGTGGATCACCGGGGAGGAGGGCACCGTCCCCGTCCTCCGCGGCCCCACGCAGTTCCTCCAACTCGTCACCGGGCCCACGAGTCCCACCGAGTCGATCAGCCGCTACGGGGTGGCCGGAACCGATCTCGGCATCATGTGGGACAACGGGCACGCCACCGATCCGGAGATCCTCATGGCATTCGGGGACACCATGGGTGACTGCACAGTGCCCGGGAGCCAGTGGCGGTCGAACGTCCTGTTCCGGTCCGGCGACACCGACCTCGGCGACGGAGTGGGCATCGACTCCGCGGCGACCGGACCGGACGGCCTGGCCAAATCCATCGTTCCCCGCTCGGGACTTCCCGGGGAGGTCACGATCATCCCGACCGCGGGGATCTCGGTGAAGGGGGTCCAGTACCTGCGCTTCATGTCGGTCGCCCACTGGGGTCAACCGGGGTCGTGGACCACCAACTACTCGGGAGTGGCCTACTCGACGGACAACGGGGAGAACTGGACCGTCGTGCCCGCTCTGGCGCGGCCGATCACCTCCGCCGTCCCGGCCGGCGACGGCGCACCCCCCGTGGACGCCGCCTGGCGGGACTCACAGATGAGCTCCTACCTCAGGACCGGTGAGCACCTCTACGAGTACCTCACACCGTCAGGGCGTCAGGGATCCGCGATCCTCGCCCGCGTCCCGCTCGCCGGCTCCCCGTCGGCCGAGGACCTCGACGGATCCGGCGGAGCGGCGCCGACCGCGGGAATCCTCGATCCGGCCGCCTACCGGTACTGGGACGGCACGGACTGGGTGGGCGACCCGTCGAACGCCGAGCCGGTGTTGCCCCGCCCGGCCAGCGAACTCTCCGTGATGTGGAACGACTACCTGGGCAAATACACCGCGATGTACTCGCAGGGCTACAACTCCGTCGTGCTCCGCACCGCGGACCGGCCGGAAGGCCCCTGGACCGAGGCCACCACGCTCGTGGACTACTCCATGCTCCCCGGCGTCTACGGCGCGTTCATGCACCCGTGGGCCCAGGGTGAGGATCTGTACTACCTGGTCACCACGTGGAATGCGTACAACGTGTTCCTCGTGCGCACCAGGCTGTCCGAGGTCTTCCCGAGCACACTCCGCAGGACCGCGACTCCCGCAGGACCGGCCACCTCCGAGGTGATCAGGCACGTGCCGGTGTCCGAGCTCGTCGGCGGCGCGGTCCCGACGGAGTGAGGACGGCGGAGCGACCGGGGCGGGGTGACCGCTCAGCGGTCCGACACCTCACAGCGGGTCCGCTCCCACTCGCGGGTCTCCTCGCGGTCGGCCCGACGGAGGATCTCCGAGTACTCCACCCGCGCGCTCGGGTCCGAACCGATGGCCTCGGCCATCAGCAGGGCGAACTCGTGCTCCGGATCGTCCTCGGCGAGGATTGACACCTCGAGCGGCCGGGCGGGGTCACACCAGTGCAGGAGAGGACGTTCGGCGGAGCGGTCACGGACGTACCCCGCGCCGGTCAGCAGCGCCAGCGCACGCTCCACGGCCGCCTCGTTGCGCACCGTCACCTGCAGATCAACGATGTCCGGAGCATCGAGCCCGTCGACAGCGGTGGGGCCCACGTGATCGACACGTGCCGCGACATCCCCCAGCACGTGTCGCAGCCTCGCCGTCGCCCTCGCCGCCTCCGCCGCCCATTCCGGCCGGAACGGCACCACTGTGCGGTCGCCCACCACAGGTGTGCCCGTACGCAGGTTGTGCTCGAAAGGCTGCAGTCGTAACTCGACGAGCATCTGGACGATGTCCCGAACAGGTTCGCGGTCGCCGGAGTTGTCGATCAGGACATCGGCCTCCGCACGACGAGCCTCGTCGGTCGCCTGACGGGACATCCGCGCGCGGGCGTCGTCCGCCGGCATTCCGCGCTGCTCCACCAGTCGCCGGAGTCGGATCTCCGCCGGCGTGTCCACCACGATCACCAGGTGGTAGGCGGGAGTCATCCCGCCCTCCACCAGCAGTGGCATGTCGTGGACGACGATCGCGTCGTCAGGCGCCGAGCCGAAGAGTTCGGCCGTTCGCTCCCCGATCAGCGGATGGGTGATCGCGTTGAGTGCGGCGGTCCGCTCCGCGTCGACGAAGGCGCGGGCGGCGAGCGCAGCCCGATCGAGAGCACCGTCGGGCCCCACGATGTCGTCACCGAACTCGGCGACGAGCATCGCCAGACCGGGCGTGCCCGGCTCGACGATCTCCCTCGCGATCCGATCCGCGTCGACGATCACGGCACCGGCCTCCGCGAGCACTGTCGTCACCGTCGACTTGCCGGCACCGATCCCACCGGTCAGACCCACCATCAGCATGAGTCGGAGTCTAGGTGACCGTGGGCTCCACCGGCCGACGCGGCATCACCCCCCAGCGGTCTCGCAGATCACCGGACGCGCCCGGCCCCTCGTCCGCGGGTGACGCGGACTGCGGGTCGGCCCACGGGGCAACCGGTGTAAATAGACCACGGCCCCGGGCGTTGTCCCACCGAAGTGGGACACCGTCCCCGGGGCCGTGGC
>NZ_JAALDX010000210.1:0-4742 GCF_014145095.1 Dietzia sp. SLG310A2-38A2
TCCTGCCGATCCTCCGCGAGGTGTTCGGCACCTGCGTGGAGTACGCCGCATCGATCCCGGAGCTCGCCGAACGCCTGGAGTCGGCACTCTCCCCCGATCCCGCGAGGGCCCGGGAGGGCTGCTCCCTGGCCGCCTCGCTGACCTGGGACGCGGCGGCCGCAGCGCACCTGTCGTTCTACTCCGAGCACTCGCGAGGCCACTGCGGACGGCCGTCACCGGCGCAGAGGCGTGCCGGCTGAGCGGCCATCGGTACGCTGGCCGCATGCGCGAGACCTCAGACGCCCAGAACGTCGACCCCACGGGCGCCCCCGCCGAACCGGTGACGATCGCCCCCGCCGCGGGCACCGGCGCCGACGCTCACTCAGGCGTCGTCTCGCGGGTGTTCACCGATCGGTGGATGGGCGTGTTGCTGACCATCGGGTCGGTCATCGCCCTGGTGGCGTCGTTCCAGCTCAGCCTGGACAAGATCCGGCTCCTGGAGAACCCGGATTACCTGCCGGCCTGCAACTTCTCCATCCTCATGAGCTGTAAGAGCGTCATCAACTCCGAGCAGGGCGCGGTCTTCGGCTTCCCCAATCCCTTCATCGGGTTGGTGGGCTACGCCGTGCTCATCGCGATCGGCGTCGCCGCCGCCTCGGGCGTGCGCTTCCCGCGCTGGTACTGGGTGGGCGCGCTGCTCGGGCTGACGTTCGCCGCGGGGATGGTGCACTGGTTGGCGTACCAGTCCATCTTCTCCATCCAGGTGCTCTGCCCCTGGTGCATGGTCGTGTGGGCCGTGACCATCCCGATGTTCTGGTACACGGCGCTGCACGTGCTGGCCAAGCTCACCGGCGCCGGCTGGGTCCGGGCACTGCAGCGGTGGCACCTGGTCCCCGTCGTCGTGTGGTTCCTGGCATTAGCCGCGGTCATCCTCTGGGCGTTCTGGGACTTCTACTGGGCGGACTTCTTCGGCAACCTCTGACGGGAGCACCCTCCGACCGGCTTGCACACCACCGCGAGGAGGGCTTCCTCGTCGAGGTCTTCCACCGCTGACCCCATCGCCCCTCGCGTCGCGACTCACCCCCCGCTCGGGATCCCCCGCGCGGTCGGCTCGCCTCGCCTCGTCGCCTCCCCCCGCCCGCTCGGATCCCCCCGGCGTGGTCGCATCCACCGTGGCCGAGGTCGCACTCAGCGCGAGAATTCCAGCGAATCGCCTCGCTGGCTGCGACCAGTACGCCCCATCGCCCCCGACCACCGCGCTTCCCCGCCCCCTGTCCCCGGGCCCCGGGCCCCGCTGCCCGTGGTCAGGAGCCGGCGCCGTCCGCCTTCTCGACCAGGTGCACGATCGCCTCGGCGTGGAGCCTGAACAACGCTGCCACATCGGCGTCACCGGTCAATGACGCGAGGAAGATCCCGTCGCCACCGCCCAGTGCGTACGTGGCCAGGAGCCGTGCGTCCGCCCCCGCCAGGCCCGGCCGCACCTGCTCGAGCTCCGCCGCGATCCGCTCGATCGCCTCCCCGCGCAGCCGCAGGTATATTTCGCGGGCCACCGGTTCCACGGGCCGTCGTTCCAACGCCAGCATGAGGACCAGCCGCAGGAAGTCAGGTGACTCCCGGAACGTCTTCGCCACACCCAGGCAGAGTTCGGACACCCGCTCGATCAGCGAGTCCCCCTCCCCTCGGGTCACCTGCCCCAGCCACAGCTCGATGCTCTCCTCCACCACTGCGGCCAGGAGCGCGTCCTTGTCGGCGAAGTGCCAGTAGATCGAACTGGCGGGCAGCCCACTGACCTTGCTGACCTGCGCGATGGTCGTCCCTTCGTAGCCGCGCTCGCCTGCCACCGCCGCGGCTGCCTCGATGATCCTCCGTCTGGACTCGCGGCCCTTCGCGCGGGTCCGCCGATCTGAGGCCTCCCCAGCTCCCCTGTTCCTCGCACGCTCTGCCATCCGTCCTCCCCGGTCCTGTGTTCAGCGCCTCATTGCCCGGGCGCACCCTCGAGACTTACCGTAGTGATCACTACAGTAGCGCGCGGCGGCGAGATGCCGTCGCCCGAAAGGTGGAAGAAATGATCGAGTCCCTCACACGCAACTGGTGGGTGCAACTGATCCGCGGTGGACTCGCCGTGGCACTGGGCGCCACTGCGCTCGCCGCGCCCAGTACCGGCATGACTCTCGCCGTGTTCCTCGTGGCAGCGTTCGCGATCGGTGACGGCGCCATGACCGTCACCACAGGCCTGGCGTTGCCGGGCGACCAGCGGGGGCGGGGCGGCCTCATCGCCACCGGAGCCGGCTTCATCATGCTGGGCCTGGTCGTGCTGTTCTGGCCAGGGCTGTCCGCGACCGCACTCACGCTGCTGTTCGCCGCCTGGCTCGTGGCCTCCGGTGCGCTCGTGGCCTACGGGGCCCAGACGCTGCGTCCGGCGATTTCCGACTCGTGGATCATGGGGGCGCTGGGGGCGGTGCTCATAGCGCTCGGCGTCGGCCTAGGGCTGTACGGCCCCTCGGTCATCGACACGTTTGTCACCTTTGCCGGTTGGTTCGGATTGGCCGCGGGAGCCGTCATGGTCGCAGTCGCGTTCCGACTGCGGGCCGATATCGAGCGGCTACCCGCGTCGGCCGTGGCATGAGCGCGGCGCCGACCAAGGCCTGACTCCCGCGCCGGCCGTGGCATGAAGGCGTCACCGGCCGCACCCCGAGGACGCTCCCGGGTCCGGGGACGCTACGGCCGACCCGGCCCCGGGCGCAGATCGCGGCCCACCAGGGCGCCCTCCGGGTTGCTCGATCCGGTGTACTTGTCCAGCACCTCGGCCTCGAGCGTCGGCCGCGGGTCGAGGTGGGAGAGTCCGTTGAAGCACAGGTTGACGATGTGCGCGGCCACCTCCTCCTTGGGCGGGGTGCGCACGTCCAGCCACCACTGCGCGGTGCCGGACACCATTCCCACCAGCGCCTGTGCGTACACGCTCGCGGTGACGGGGTCGAAGCCCCGGTTCACGAACTCCTCCTCTAGGATGTACGTCACGCTCGCCGTCGCGTCGTTGAGCAGGGTCGAGTACGACCCCCCGGGAGCCGTCGACGACTCGCGGACCAGGATCCGGAAGCCATCGGTGCGCTCCTCGACGTAGCGCAGCAGCGCCATCGCCGCGCGCTCGATCCGCCGGCGCGACCCCTCGCCCTGCAGGGACTCGGTGATCTCGGCACCCAGGTACGCGAGCTCACGGTCGCACACCACGGCGTAGAGCCCCTCCTTGCCGCCGAAGTGCTCGTAGACCACCGGCTTGGAGACCCCCGCCACGGCCGCGATCTCCTCCACCGTCGCGGAATCGTAGCCGTACTCGGCGAAGATCCGGCGACCCACCTCGACCAACTGCTGCCGTCGCTTGGCTGCCGTCATCCTGGTTCTCGGCGCCGGAATGCCCTCGCCCGTCATCATCAACCCTTTCGCCGGTCCCCCCGAGACTAGACGGCCGGACACCGCACCCCCGACCACCGCCCCTGCGCCTGCCCCGACGCGACGGAACGAGGCCTCACCGGTGCGACCAGGTCTGCACCAACGGGCCCCGCGACATATGCCAGACTGTTACCGACCCGGACAGGGTCGTTCCCCCGTGGTGTAATCGGCAACACTTCTGATTTTGGTTCAGATATTCCAGGTTCGAGTCCTGGCGGGGGAGCCACCGGCCCCTTCCGCGGAGCTCAGCCCATCCCGCCGGAGATCGCCAGCGCCAGGACGAGCAGCAGGATCGCCACGATCGCCAGGACGGCGAGCACGGGCTGGCGGCGGTTGCGCGGGGTGCGGACCTCCTCCTCCCCCTGCTGGGTGACGGACTGCGGGTCGGGCTCGTTCGTTCCGGTCATGTGAACCTCTCCTCTTCGATTCGGGCGTACTCCTCCAGCAGTACCAACCCGTGGCGTCCGGCGTCGCCCTCTGCCCGCAGCCCCTCACGCATCGACCCCAGCATCTGCCGACCGTGGGGGAAGGGCGGCAGGAGCGGGACGTCGGGGTCGGTGACCGCCTCGATCACCGTCGGCCGGTCCGCCGTGAACGCCTCCTCCAGCGCGGCGTCGAGCTGCTCCGGATCCTCGACCCGCACCCCGCGCAGCCCGAGCAGCCGGGCGTATCCGGCCATGTCGAACGCCGGGACGTCCTGCGAGGGCGCGAACCGCGGGGCCGCCTCGGTCTCCCGCTGCTCCCAGCTCACCTCGGCCAGGTCTCCGTTGCACAGCACCACCACGACCATCGTGGGGTCATCCCATCCGGGCCACGCCTCGGAGACGGTGATCAGCTCGTTGATCCCCAACATCTGCACGGCCCCGTCGCCGGCCAGCACCACGACGGGTCTGGCCGGGGCGGTGGCCTTGGCGGCGACTGCGTACGGGATGCCGCAGCCCATCGACGCCAGCGTGGACGACAGGTGCGCCGGGACCGAGGTGGGCAGGTCCATCTGCCGGACGTAGTGGTACACCGAACTACCCACGTCCACGGCGAGCCGGGAGTCGTGCGGCATGTGGCGGCACAACCGACGGGCCACCAGTTCCGGGTTGAGGCCGCGGGCCGGGACGTCGGCGCGCTCGCGGGAGATCTCGCGCCACTGCCCGACCCAGTGCTCCACCCGGCCGCGCCACGCCGATCGGTCACGCTCCCCCACGCGCTCGGTCAGCGCACGCAACGCCACCGCGGCGTCTCCGACCAGCCCCACCTCGACCGGGTAGCGGTTGGCCAGGTGCGACGGGTCGAGGTCGATCTGCACGGCTCGCGCCTGCCCA
>NZ_JAALDX010000210.1:4852-12798 GCF_014145095.1 Dietzia sp. SLG310A2-38A2
GCGCGCGCTCGCCGTCGTCCCCAGGTGCCCCATCGTCCCACCCACCAGAGGGTGGGACTCGTCGACGTACGGTTTGCCCAGGAGGCTCATCGTCACCCCGGCGTCGAGGAGTTCGGCCAGGTCCATCAGTTCCTGCCGGGCCCCGGCCATACCGCGCCCGGCCAGGATGGCCACGCGCTCCCCCGCGTCCAGCACGTCGACCGCGCGCGCCACGTCGTCCTCGCGCGGCGAGACCACCCCGTGCGTCCATTCCGGTGCGGTGACCACCACGCCGTGCTCCTGGCCGAGGTCGTCACCCAGGTCGGGTGCGGGCGCGTTCTGGACGTCGTGGGGAAGGACCACGACGACGGGGGTCCGGTGCGTCAGGGCGGCGCGGAACGCCCGGTCGATCACCATGGGCAGCTGCTCGGGCGTGAGGACGGTCTGCATGAAGGGCCCGGCCACGTCGGCGAACACGCTGCTCAGGTCGATCTCCTGCTGATAGTCGGAACCGAGCACGCTCGTGTGCTGCTGCGCCACCAGCGCCACCACCGGCACGCTGTCCAGCTTGGCGTCGTACAGGCCGTTGAGCAGGTGCACGGCACCCGGGCCCTGCGTGGAGTTGACCACCCCCACCCCACCCGAGTACTTGGCGTCGGCCACCGCCATGAACGCCGCCGACTCCTCGTGCCGCGCCCGCATGAACCGCGGTGCCACGTCGGCGCGCTGCAGCGCGCCGAGCAGCGGGTTGTTTCCGTCCCCCGCATATCCGTAGATCCGTTCCACATCCCAGGCGACCAGTCGTTCGACGACGAGGTCGGCCACCGTCTTGTCGTGGGTCATCTAAGTCCCCTCTCCGATTGACGGCACTGATGGTGGGCCCCACCGTAGGGGCCGCACCGATGAGCCTCCACCGGTTGTCCACCAGGTGGAGGCCACCTAGCGTGCGCGGCATGGAGACCTCACTGAAGGCAGTTGCGCTGGTGTGTTCGCTCAATGCGTCCCCGGCCGAGTCGAGTAGCGACCACATCGCCCGACAGGTCCTCGACGAGTTGGGCACCCACGGGATCGAGGGCGAGACCGTCCGGGTGGCCGACTACGACGTGCGGCCAGGGGTTGACGACGACATGGGGGACGGCGACCAGTGGCCGCAGATCCTCGACAAGATCCGGGCGTCCGACGTGCTGATCCTTGCGACGCCCACCTGGGTGGGACACATGTCGAGCATCGCGCAGCGAGTACTGGAACGCCTGGACGGACAGTTGTCGGCGACCGACGAGCAGGGGCGGCCCGCCATGTTCGGCAAGGTCGCCGTGTCGGCCGTGGTGGGAAACGAGGACGGCGCGCACAAGATCGTGGCCGACACGTTCCAGGGGCTCAACGACATCGGGTTCACCATCCCGGCCCAGGGGTGCACGTACTGGAACCACGAGGCAATGAATCCCAAGGACTACAAGGATCTCGACGAGACCCCGTCCGCGGTCTCCGCGACCATCTCCACGCTGTCCGCCAACGCGGCCCACCTGGCGCGGCTCCTCCGCTCAGCGCAGTACCCGGCGGTCTGACTTCCCGAGCGGTCTCCTCGGCAACCGGGGCCTCACCGTTGGTCGCACCCTTTATCCTTCAGTGATGTCCGCCCGCCGGACGAGTATCGACCGCCCAGCAGTGCGGCACCCCACGCCGCCCGAGGAGACTTGATGACGACACCCGACACCGACCGCTCGCAGACCGCTGTCATCGTCCTGGCCGCCGGTTCCGGCACTCGGATGAAGAGCGCGACCCCCAAGATGCTGCACCGGGTGTGTGGGCGGACCATGCTCGGGCACGCGCTGCACGCCGCGGCCGGGATCCGCCCGGAGCAGATCGTCGTGGTGGTGGGCCATCAGCGTGAGCAGGTCGGGGCCGCGGTCGCCGAGCTCGCCGTCGACCTGGGTGTCCCGGTGACCACCGCGGTGCAGGAACAGCAGAACGGCACGGGCGACGCGGTGGCCGCCGGCATAGCCGCCCTGCCCGCGGACTTCTCGGGAACGGTGCTGGTCACCACCTCTGACATCCCCCTGCTCGACGCCGACACCCTCCGCGAGGTGGTCACGCGCCACGACCTCCGGCCGCGCGCGGCGGTCACCATCCTGACCTCCACGGCCCCCGATCCCACCGGGTACGGACGGATCGTGCGGAACGACGACGGCGAGGTGCTGCGGATCGTCGAGCACAAGGACGCCTCGGACGACGAGCGGGCGATCGACGAGGTCAACTCCGGCATCTACGCCTTCGACGCCGGCGTCCTGCGGGAGAAGTTGGGCGAGCTGGGCACCGACAACTCGCAGGGCGAGCTGTACCTCACCGACGTGATCCAGCTGGCCCGTCAGTCCAACGGGCTCATCCGCGGCCACCGCATCGAGGACGCCGACCTGGTGGCCGGGGTCAACGACCGCGTCCAGCTGGCCGGGCTGGCCGCCGAGATGAACCGCCGCCTGTGCGAGAAGGCCATGCGCGCCGGCGCGACGATCGTCGATCCGGGCAGCACCTGGATCGACGTGGACGTCCGCATCGGCCGGGACGTGACCGTCCTGCCGGGAACCCACCTCACCGGCTCCACGGAGATCGGCGACGGCGCGACCGTCGGGCCGGACACCACCCTGCAGGACACCACGGTGGGCGAGGGCGCGACCGTCGTGCGCACCCATGCCGTCGGCGCCAGCGTCGGGCCCGGGGCCGAGGTCGGCCCGTTCGCCTACCTGCGACCGCAGGCGGAGCTGGGCGAGCGCAGCAAGATCGGCACCTTCGTGGAGGTCAAGAAGTCGACGATCGGGGCGCACACCAAGGTCCCGCACCTGACCTATGTGGGCGACGCGACCATCGGGGAGCACACCAATATCGGGGCATCCAGCGTCTTCGTCAATTACGACGGGGTGAACAAGAACCGTACAGTGATCGGCGATCACTGCCGCACCGGTTCGGACACCATGTTCATCGCACCGGTGACCGTCGGAGACGGGGCCTATTCGGGCGCGGGTACCGTGATCAAGAACGACGTCCCGCCCGGGGCCCTGGCTGTGTCCGGCGGACGACAGAGGAACATCGACGACTGGGTGATCGAGAACCGACCGGATTCCGGCTCGGCCGAGGCCGCCCTACGTACCCGGAACGACTCCTAGAAGGACGGACTCACCGAGTGAGCGAGTGGATCGACAACCAGAAGAACCTGATGTTTTTCGCGGGGCGCGCGCACCCCGAACTATCGGAGCAGGTCGCCGCCGAGCTGGGGATCGAGGTCACCCCCCAGACCGCACGCGACTTCGCCAACGGCGAGATCTTCGTCCGCTTCGAGCAGTCCGTCCGCGGTTGCGACGCGTTCGTGCTCCAGAGCGCCCCGGCGCCGGTGAACAAGTGGATCATGGAGCAGCTCATCATGATCGACGCGCTCAAGCGCGGTAGCGCCAAGCGCATCACGGCCGTGCTGCCGTTCTATCCGTACGCGCGCCAGGACAAGAAGCACCGTGGCCGCGAGCCCATCTCGGCCCGCCTGATCGCGGACCTGCTCAAGACCGCGGGCGCGGACCGCATCATCACGGTGGACCTGCACACCGACCAGATCCAGGGCTTCTTCGACGGCCCGGTCGACCACATGCACGCCCAGGGCCAGCTGTCGGATTACGTGCGTGAGCACTACGGGACGGACAACATCTGCGTGGTCTCCCCCGACGCCGGCCGCGTCAAGGTGGGCGAGAAGTGGGCTGACGCCCTCGACGGCGCGCCCCTGGCCTTCGTCCACAAGACCCGCGACCCCAACGTGCCCAACCAGGTCAAGTCCAACCGCGTCGTAGGTGACGTCGAGGGACGCACCTGTGTGCTGATGGACGACATGATCGACACCGGCGGCACCATCGCCGGCGCCGTCAAGGTCCTCAAGGACGCCGGTGCCGGCGACGTGATCATCGCCTGCACCCACGGCATCTTCTCCGACCCCGCCGCCGAGCGGCTGGCCACGTGCGGGGCCAAGGAGGTCATCACCACCGACACGCTGCCGATCCCGCCGGAGAAGCGGTTCGACAACCTCACCGTGCTGTCCATCGCGCCGCTGCTGGCCCGGACCATCCACGAGGTCTTCGAGAACGGCTCGGTGACCAGCCTGTTCAACGGGAACGCCTGACATGACGGCGGACGCCGCGGGGCGCGCCACCATCTATCACAACCCGCGCTGCTCGAAGTCCCGGCAGGCGCTCGACCTGCTGCGCGAGCGGGGAGTCGAGCCGACGGTGGTCAAGTACCTCGACACCCCGCCTACGGTCGCCGAGCTCCGCACCCTCATCTCCGATGCCGGGCTGACGGTGCGGCAGGCCGTGCGGGTCAAGGAGACCGAGTTCACCGACCTGGGCCTGCTCGAGGCCTCGGACGAGGAACTGCTCGAGGCGATGGTGGCGCACCCCCGGCTCATCGAGCGGCCCTTCGTCGTCACGGGTAAGGGCACCCGCCTGGCGCGGCCCACCTCCGCCGTCGAGGAGATCCTCTGACGCCTGCGGGGCCCGGCGTGACCCGGGGCCCGGCGTGATTTGGGGGCCGGGCTCCGCGCCGCTAGGCTGATCGGGTCATCTCGGCGAGGGAGGGCCCTGCGCGGGCCACTCCGTTATCGACGCGATCATTGTCGGTGTGGTCCCCGGTGGGCCGCCCCGGGCGATCGTCTCGGTCGCCGGGGAGGTCTCAGCCCGCAGAGCGCACGCGCGCTCCCCACCGACAGAAGGTTCACCATGGCCAAGGAAATCAACAACCTCAAGACCTCCATCCGCACCGAGTTCGGCAAGGGCTCCGCCCGCCGCGCCCGTCGCGAGGGCCAGGTCCCCGCGGTGCTCTACGGCCACCACACCGAGCCGCGCCACCTCCTGCTCAACACCCTGGAGTTCGCCGCGGTGCTGCGTGCGCACGGCACCAACTCGCTGCTCACGCTGGACATCGAGGGCGAGGAGCAGCTCGCGCTGCCCAAGCAGATCGACGTGCACCCGCTGACCCGCGTCATCGAGCACACCGACCTGCTCGTCGTGCGCAAGGGCGAGAAGGTCACGGTCGAGGTCTCCGTCACGGTCGTCGGCGACGCCGCCCCGGGCACCCTCGTGACCCAGGACGCCAGCTACGTCGAGATCGAGGCCGACGCCACCCTCCTGCCCGAGGGCCTGGAGGTCTCGGTCGAGGACGCCGAGGCAGGGCTCCAGATCACCGCCGCCGACATCGAGCTCCCCGCCGGCAGCACCCTGATCTCCGATTTCGAGACGCTGATCGTCAACGTGATCGAGGCGCCGTCCGAGGCCGACCTCGAGTCCGAGGAGGAGGCGGCCCCCCAGGGTGAGGCCGCCGAGGACGCCGCTCAGGCCGCCGAAGAGGCGTGATCCCCCGCGCCGCGGCCTGAGCTGCGGCGACCCCTTCGCGGGCCCGCTTCCGACCACTGTGTCGGAGCGGGCCCGCGGTCGTTTCCGGACCCCCAACATCCGCACGCTCCGGCCGGCTGGTCCTCACCGTTGATGAGACCTAACCGCGGATGAGGCCGACGGCCAAAACGACCATCATCACGGCGATCCCCGCGTCCAGCACCCGCCACGCCCCGGGCCTGGCAAACACCCCACGCAGGGCCCTGCCACCGAAGCCGATCAACGCGAACCATGCCGTGCCGGCGAGGAACGCCCCGGCCGCGAACACCCAGCGGAGGTCCCCCGCCTGCTGGTTGGCGAGAGTCCCCAGGAAGACCACGCTGTCGAGGTAGGCGTGGGGGTTGAGCCAGGTGAACGCTGCGCACGCCGCGACCGCGCCCAGGGTCGAGGGGATCCGTGCGTCGCCGTCCACCTGCAGCCCGCTGCCGGAGCGGAGGGCGCGGGAGGCGGCAAAGGCGCCGTAGGCCAGCAGGAACACCACCCCGAACCACTTCATCACCGTGATGGCGGCGGGCGCGGACTCGACCAGCGCCCCGACCCCCGCCACGCCGAGCAGGATCAGGACCGCCTCGGACAGCACGCAGAACATCACGATCGGGACCATCGCGACGTCGCCCCGGATCGAGCGCTGGAGGACGTAGGCGTTCTGTGCGCCGACGGCGGCGATGAGCCCGAGGCCCATGCCGGCGCCCATGAGAAGCGTGGAGGTGGTGGTCACGTCTTCACGCTAGGGGCGCGCCAGCTGTAGCTCAACTACGGTTTCTTCGTTAGTATTACCGCTACTTATGCACGCACTTCACCTGGACCAGCTGCGCACCCTCGTGGCCGTCGTGGACCTCGGTTCGTTCGACGCGGCAGCCGCCCACCTCCACGTCACGCAGTCGGCGGTGTCCCAGCGCATCCGGGCGCTGGAGGACTCGGCCGGCCGCATCCTGGTCCGCCGGGACCGCCCGATCACGGCGACCGACTCCGGCGAGACGGTGCTCCGGACCGCACGTCAGATGCTCCACCTGGAGGAGTCCCTGTCCCGCGAGTTCGACGGAGCGGACTCCCCGACGGGTCATGTGGTCCTGGCGGTGGCGTGCAACTCCGACTCGCTGGCCACCTGGTTCCTCGACGCCATGACCGAGGTCCACTCCTCCGGCCGGGTGGTCTTTGACCTCCGCCGCGAGGACGAGTCGCTGTCCTCCCAGCTCCTCCGCCGGGGTGAGGTGATGGCGGCGGTGACCAGCGAGTCCCGACCCGTCCAGGGATGCCGGTCACTTCCCCTGGGGTCGATGCGATACCTCGCCTGCGCCAGTCCCGGGTTCGTGGCCCGGCACCTGCGGGACGGCTCGCCCACTACCGCGCTGGGCCGAGCCCCCATCGTCGACTTCGACCGCAGCGACGCCCACCAGAACCACCACTACCGACGGCTGGCCCGCCGCGAACCGACGGGACCCCGCCACTTCGTGCCCAGCTCACACGACCACGTCCGGGCCATCGCCGCCGGGTTGGGCTGGGGCCTGGTCCCCGAGCGGCTGGCCACACCGTGGCTGGTCTCCGGCGAGCTCGCCCAGGTCTCCCCCGACCACCCCCTTGACATCCCACTGTTCTGGCAACACTGGAGACTCCAGTCCCCCGACCTGGACGCCCTGACCGCTGCGGTGGTCGAGACCGCCCGGGCGGAGCTGCAGGCCTGACGGCGCGAGCGGGAGCAGTGCGCAGTGCGCGGTGCGAGCGGGAGCACAGGCCATCGCGAAGCGGCGACCGACGGACCGGCGACCGACCCGGTCTGGGACCATGAGTCCGTGAGTACCGCTGACGCCCCCGGCCCCAGACTCGTCGTGGGCCTGGCCAACCCCGGTCCCGACTACGACGGCACCCGCCACAACATCGGCTGGGACGTGCTGGTCGAGCTCGCCTCCCGCGCCCTGCCCATGCCCGCGAGCTTCTCCACGCACAAGCGGACCAACTGCGAGGTCGCCCAGACGCGGATCGCCGACCAGGCCGTGATCCTGACCCGTCCGCGCAGCTACATGAACCTGTCCGGGGGCCCCGTCGCGGCGGTCGCCAAGTACTTCTCCGTCGCACCCACCGACGTGATCGTGGTGCACGACGAAATCGACATCGACTTCGGTCAGGTCCGCCTCAAACGTGGCGGAGGCGAGGGCGGACACAACGGCCTGCGCTCGGTGACCAGTGCCCTCGGCACCCGCGACTACATCCGCGTCCGCGCGGGGGTCGGCCGGCCGCCGGGTCGCATGGCGGTGGCGGACTACGTGCTCAAGCGCTTCTCCAAGCTCGAGCAACCCGACGTGCCGTTCCTGGTCCAGGACGCGGCCGACGCCGTCGAACTGCTTCTCACGCACGGACTGGAGACCGCCCAGAACCAGGTCCACTCCGCGTGAGCCGGGCAGGACGCACGCGCCGGTTCACGCGCGAGGCAGTCCTGGGCAGCGGGCGGGATCTGTACGACCGCGCAAGCCGCGCACTGATCAACTGGGACATGCATCGTCGCGCCGGCCTCGTCGTCGTCACCGACGGTCCCGCCACGCCCCGCCGCAC
>NZ_JAALDX010000211.1 GCF_014145095.1 Dietzia sp. SLG310A2-38A2
CAGCGGCACGGCCCACCACAGGCACACCGCCACCGACAGGGGCAGCCACCACGCGGCGAGTCTCGCCCACGTGCGTCCGGGGCGGTGCATGAGCCACCACAGGATCGCGGGCAGGCACGCGACGGCGGTGGCGACCGCGTTGACCGCGCCCATCAACGCCAGGGCCAGCGCGGCACCGGCTCCACCCCGACGCGGGGACATGTGTCCCTGCAACACCCGCACCACCGGGAGCAGTACCCACGGGGCCAGCGCCACGGGCCAGATCTCGGAGGAGATCGACCCGAGGTCGCCGAGCATCCGCGGGGCGAGCGCGTAGAGGATCCCGGCCACGGCCCTGGTCTGGGGGGTGCCGATCCGCAGGGCGGCCGCGACCCGGACCACCCCGACGTAGGCGAGGGTCAGCAGAACCGCCCACCACAATCGTTGGGTCAGCCAGGCGGGCATCCCCACCAGGTCGAACAGCGCGAAGAACGGGCCCTGGGGGAAGAGGTATCCGTACGCCTGGTTCTGGACCTGGCCGCCGAACGACAGTCCGGTCCACAGGTGGGTGGCCTGCGCGAGAAAGCGTCCGGGGTCGACGACGAGGTCGTACTTGGTGTCGGGGACGACCAGACCCGGGGACTGCAGGCAGGAGAGGAGAAGGAAACCGAGGAACGCGACGACCGCGTCGCGTGCGCCTGCACCGAGACGGATCCCGCGGGTCACCTCGGCCGGCGCGGGGGAGGGACTAGCGGGCGCCGTACTCGACCTGGCCGAGGAGGGCCTGGTCGGCGGGCGGCTGCGCGACCTCCGGGATGGAGTTCTCGGCCATCGCGGAGTTGGCGCCGAAGGCGACGATGCCGCCGAGGACGATTCCGCCGACTGCGCTGGCGAGCGCTCCGGTACCGAAGCTCATCGAGTTCTCCCTGCGGGTCACGAGAATGGGTGTCATGGCGGTGCCGCGGGGCACGCCGACGCCGAAAGAGTATCACCCGGTACCCCGTGGATCGTGCGTAGTGTCGCCCACAACTACTTACTGGCCGGTAAGTTGGTGTGGGACACGACACCACGTCCCGCCGGAAGGGAGTCCTGTGACGACGGGGACCAAACGGATCCCACGCGCGATCCGCGAACAGCAGATGCTCGACTCGGCCATCCGCGTGTTCTCCGACCTCGGCTACCGATCAGCGTCGATGGACACCATCGCCAAGGACGCCAGGATCTCCAAGCCGATGCTGTATCTCTACTACGGCTCCAAGGAGGAACTGTTCTCCGCGTGCGTGATCCGTGAGTCCGGGCGACTCATCGACCACCTCACCTCCGCGGCGACCAGTGGGACCGGTGCGCGTCACAGTCTGGAGAGCGTCGTGGAGGCGTTCCTCGACTACGTGGACGACCACGCCGACTCGTGGAACGTCGTGTACCGCCAGGCCGTCGCCGAACCCGCGTTCAGCGACGAGGTCGAGAAGACCCGCTCCGTCCTGGTGGACCTGACCACCGATCTGCTCGCGCAGAACTCGGTGGACGAGCGCAGCCGCGAGGTGCTCGAGGTGGTCGCCACCGCGCTCGTCGGGGCCGGGGAGGCGGTCGCCGACCGCGTCGCGCACCGGTCCATACCCAAATCGGTGGCCGCAGGAGTGGTCGTCGAACTCGCGTGGCGCGGCCTCGCCGGAGATCCCGCCAAGTCACTCACCACCCCTAAAGAGGAGAAGCCGTGACCGACACGACCGAAGACACCGCCCGCCGGACGTCCCAGGGCGCCAGGACGCTCACCCCGTTCGACCTGGCGGGAGGCCTGCCCTCTCTCGTCTCCGATCTGCCGACCGTCCTGCGTGGTCTCCGGATCGTCCGGACCTCCCGCGGGACCGACAAGATCTCCATCGGCAGGAGGTTCCAGGAACTGGCGGCCGGCCAGCCGGACGCCCCGTTCCTGCGCTTCCTGGGCTCCGAGATCACCTACGGGGAGGCGAACCGGCGCGCCAACCTCTTCGCCGAGGTGCTCAAGGCTCGTGGGGTCGAGCGCGGTGACACCGTCGGCATCTGCATGGTCAACCGGCCCGAGGTCATGCTCGCCATCCTCGGCGCGGTCAAGGTGGGCGCCTCGGTGGGCCTGCTCAACCACCACCAGCGCGGGGAGGTCCTCGAGCACTCGCAGAAGATCATCGAGTCGAAGGTCGTCCTCATCGGGGCGGAGTGCGCCGAGGCCGCCGGGTCCGTCCCCCGCGACAAGTGGCTCGGTGAGCTGATCGCCGTGGGGACCGAGGTCGACCTCCCGTTCCGCGACTTCACGGCGGGCCACCGCCCGGATGAGCTCTCTGATCTGACCTGGCTCGAGGACGAGCTGGAGAAGCTGGGCGCGGACGCCGGCGCCACCAACCCGCCCGAGGCGGACGAGACGCTGGGCAACGAGACCGCGTACTACGTGTTCACCTCGGGCACCACGGGTCTGCCCAAGGCCTCGACCATGTCCCACTACCGCTGGAACCGCGCACTCGCCGGTTTCGGCCTGTCGGGTGTGCGGCTCTCCAAGGACGACGTCCTGCTCTGTCCGCTGCCGATGTACCACAACAACGCGCTCACGGTCGGTCTTGGCTGCGTGCTCGCCGCCGGCGCGTGCCTGGCCGTCGAGGAGCACTTCTCCGCGTCGAGGTTCTGGGACCAGGCCCGCGCGGCCGGAGCCACCGCCGCCATCTACATCGGCGAGATCTGCCGCTACCTGCTCAACCAGGAACCCGGTCCGGGTGATCGTGACCACTCCATCCGGGTGATGACGGGCAACGGGTTGCGTCCCGAGATCTGGGACGAGTTCCAACAGCGGTTCGGCGTGGACCGGATCTGTGAGTTCTACGCGGCCAGCGAGTGCAACATCGCGTTCGTCAACGCCTTCAACGTCCCCAAGACCACCGGCTACTGCCCGATGGACTTCGCGATCGTGGACTACGACCCGGACACCGGGGAGCCCCGCCGCGGCGCGGACGGCCGGCTCACCAAGGTGGGCAAGGGCGGGACCGGCCTGCTGATCAGCGGCATCTCCGATACCCAGCCCTTCGACGGCTACACCGACAAGGAGGCCACGGAGAAGAAGATCATCCGCGACGCCTTCAGTGACGGTGACGCCTGGTTCGTCTCGGGCGACCTCATGCTGGACCAGGGCCTCAAGCACGCCTCGTTCGTCGACCGGCTGGGCGACACCTTCCGGTGGAAGGGCGAGAACGTGGCGACCACCGAGGTGGAGGCGGCCGTCAGCGCCCGCCACGAGGTCGACCAGGCCGTGGTCTACGGAGTGCCGGTGCCGGGGGCCGATGGCAAGGCGGGCATGGCCGCCGTCCGGCTGCACGACAAGTCCGACTTCGACGGCGCCGCGCTCGCCGAGCACCTGCGCAAGTCGTTGCCGTCGTACGCGGTTCCGCTGTTCATCCGGCTCTCCAAGGAGCTCGAGGTGACGTCCACCTACAAGAGCCGCAAGACCGAACTGCGCGAGCAGGCGTTCGACACCTCCCAGTTCGACGACCCGCTCTACGTCCTGTCGTCCGACAAGGGATACATCCCCTTCTACGATGGGGCGGAGAACGACGTCGTCGCCGGCAAGGCCTGAGGCCGGGGACACCACGGAGGAGGTCCCGCCGCCGCATGCCCAGTCCCCGCATGCCCCGCCCCCGCATGCCCGGCCGCCGTGCGCCTGACCGAC
>NZ_JAALDX010000212.1 GCF_014145095.1 Dietzia sp. SLG310A2-38A2
CCGCTGCCCTCGCTGCCGCTGCTCAGCGCGCCCAGGCTGTCGGCCCCGAGGCTGTCGGCGGACAGGCTTCCGGTGCCGCCGTCCTGGGCGGAGGCGACAGCGGTCGCTCCGGAGATGGCGAGGGCGGTGGCGGCTGCGACGGCAGCGGCCCTACGAATCGAGAACGTCATGGGTTCGTCTCCTTGTATGGCGCGGCATCCACGTGGGTTCGCGACGGGACACCCGTGAGGGATGGGCTTCCGGGATCGCAGTCCGCCCCACGGGTAGCGGTGTGAACTTCCGATCCCTCTCACCTACCCTATCCCTACCTCTCAGCAAAGGAACAGCTGGCTCTCAGTTAAAACTCCGTCACATTCCAGACCGAAATCCACTCCCGCACAGCCCGGGTCGCGCGGACGTCGTCCTCGTTGTACGCGAGGAGGCGCGCCCTGCCCGAATCCCGCTCGACCCCCCGCGAGGCCTGCGCATCCCGGTACCACCCGATCGACTGCTCGCCCCCGGCGTCCGGGTCGCGCCAGTGGAATCCGGCCACCGGCGCCACCACCTTGAGCCCGAGCCCGGAGGTGGAGACGAACTGGGTGGCCACCGCCTCATGGACGTCGACCCACTGGGGCGAGGAGATGAACCCACGCACCTCGGACACCGAGGGGACGCCCCTGACCACGGCCACCGTGCCCTCCGGCCCGAACCTGGTGGCGGTCGAGAGCATCCAGCCGTTCTCGGCGGACCTCGAGTAGCAGTAGGCGCGGAAGGTGCGCCCCTGTCCCCGGGCCCTGTCCCGGATGCCGGTGAGCCAGCGCCAGAACTCGGCGAACGAGCGACCCTCGTCCGGGTCCGGTAACCGTGCCCAGGTGGCGAACGGCCGGTAACCCTCGGCCTCGAGGCGACGCCCGTCGCGCAGGGTGAGCAGGGTCCCCCACAGGTAGGCGCCGTCGTCCAGGTGGCTCTCCAGGTCCACGTCCACCTCGATGTCCGCACGCGGGATGGCCGGTCGGGCGACCTTGGGAACGACGACCTCGCCGTCCCGGTGCGCACGGGCCCGCAGGACGGCGTCGGAGAACGGTTCGCCGTTCCAGTCCGGCGGTCGCTCCGGACCGGCCTCGGCGAGGTCCGCCACCGTGCGGAAGCCCGCCGCACGGACCGGTCCCACCTGTCCACCGCCCACCACCAGGCTCACGTCGTCGGCGACGACCAGGCGGTCGCGGCATCCCGACACGGGCGTCCCCCGATCGTCCCAGCCCTCCCACCACGGGCAGGTACGGCA
>NZ_JAALDX010000213.1 GCF_014145095.1 Dietzia sp. SLG310A2-38A2
CGGCGGTGTCGCGATGGCCGCCGCCCCCGCCGCCTCCGCCCAGTCCTCCGATATCGACGTGAACCAGCTCGGCCAGATGGCCCAGGAGTTCGCGCAGGGCATCGGCCTGAACGAGGCGCAGCTGCGCGAGTACGCCATCGACCCGGCGATGTTCGGTTCGCTCGGCTCGCCGTCCGCGGCGGTCGGCGGCGCCCACGCCCCGACCCTCGGCCCGATCACCTCGGGCTTCGGTCCGCGCTGGGGGACCTTCCACAACGGCACCGACTTCGGGGCCCCGATCGGTACACCGATGTTCGCCGCCAAGTCCGGCACTGTCGTCGCCGCCGGCCCGGCCTCGGGCTACGGGCTGTGGATCCGCATCCAGACCGACGACGGCTACCTCCTCGAGTACGGCCACAACGACCAGAACTACGTCTCGGTGGGCCAGCGCGTCCACGCCGGTCAGGTCATCGGCACCGTGGGCAACCGCGGATACTCGACCGGCCCGCACCTGCACTTCGGCGTGCGCAACCCCGCCGGCCAGTGGATCGACCCCGTGCCGTGGCTGCGCGCCAACGGCGTCACCGTCTGATCGGACCACTCGAGCTGTCCGCTCGACCTGCCGGAGCCCCGGACACCACGAGTGTCCGGGGCTCCGGCCATTTCGCGTGCGCACAGATGGCTGGATCTGCATATATGGCAGGGTGGGAGGGGTCAGGACCGGGCTCCGCCTGATCTGGTCCCGAGCCGTACCGACCTCGAGGAGAAGCTGGGCATGTCACAGACCGTCAGGGGCGTCATCGCCCGTACCAAGGGTGCGGATGTCGAACTCGTCGACGTCGTCGTCCCCGACCCGGGACCGAACGACGTCGTCGTCCGAGTTCAGGCGTGCGGCGTCTGCCACACCGACCTCGCCTACCGCGACGGCGGCATCAACGACGAGTACCCCTTCCTCCTCGGCCACGAGGCCGCGGGGATCGTGGAGACCGTGGGCGACCGAGTGACCCACGTGTCCGAGGGCGATTTCGTGGTGTTGAACTGGCGCGCGGTCTGCGGCGAGTGCCGGGCATGTAAGCGCGGGCAGCAGCAGTACTGCTTCGCCACCCACAACGCCTCCAAGAAGATGACCCTCACTGACGGCACGGAGCTCAGCCCGGCGCTCGGGATCGGTGCGTTCATCGACAAGACCCTCGTCCACGAGGGGCAGTGCACCAAGGTGGACCCGGCGGCCGACCCGGCCGTCGCGGGACTGCTGGGCTGCGGCGTGATGGCCGGCCTCGGTGCCGCGGTCAACACGGGCAACGTCTCGCGGGGCCAGTCCGTCGCCGTGATCGGGTGCGGCGGTGTCGGCATCGCCGCGATCGTGGGTGCCCGTCTGGCGGGCGCCTCGACCATCGTCGCCGTCGACCTCGACGACACCAAGCTCGAGTGGGCCCGCGAGTTCGGGGCCACCGACGTGGTCAACTCCTCCGGCACGGACCCCGTGGCCGCCATCCAGGAGCTCACGGGCGGATTCGGCGCCGACGTCGTGATCGACGCGGTCGGCCGACCCGAGACCTACGAGCAGGCCTTCTATGCCCGGGACCTCGCCGGCACCGTGGTCCTGGTGGGCGTGCCCACGCCCGAGATGCGGCTGGAGATGCCGCTTCTCGACTTCTTCGGTCGCGGCGGGTCGCTCAAGTCCTCCTGGTACGGCGACTGCCTGCCCGAGCGCGACTTCCCGATGCTGGTCGACCTGCACCTGCAGGGACGGCTTCCGCTCGAGAAGTTCGTCAGCGAACGCATCGGCCTGGACGCGGTCGAGGCCGCGTTCGGTGCCATGAAGTCCGGTTCCGTCCTCCGATCGGTGGTGACCCTGTGAGCGAGACCCATACCAGTGCCGGCAATGCCGGTGGCCTGCGCATCGAGAAGGTCGTGACGAGCGGCGTCTTCGCCCTCGACGGCGGCGAGTGGGAGGTGGACAACAACATCTGGATCCTCGGCGACGACTCCGAGGTGTACATCATCGACGCCGCCCACACCGCCCAGCCGATCATCGACGCGGTGGCCGGGCGCACGGTCAAGGGCATCCTGTGTTCGCATGCCCACAACGACCACATCACCGTGGCGCCCGAGCTCGCCCGCGAGCTCGACACCCGGGTCTTCGTCCACCCCGGTGACCAGATGCTGTGGGAGGAGACCCACCCGACGGTCGCTCACGAGGACCTCGAGGACGGGCAGACCTTCCAGATCGCCGGGACCGGGTTCACGGTCATGAACACCCCCGGCCATTCACCCGGCTCGTGCGTCTTCCACGTCCCCGAGGCGGGCGTCCTGTTCTCCGGCGACACCCTGTTCTCCGGGGGCCCCGGCGCGACGGGACGGTCGTACTCCGATTTCCCGACCATCATCACCTCGATCCGGGACCGGATCCTCACCCTGCCCGCCGAGACCCTGGTCCACACCGGTCATGGTGACGGCACGAAGGTGGGCGAGGAGTCCCCGCATCTGGAGGAGTGGATCGCCCGGGGCAGCTGACCGGGCACGATGGGGGGATGACGACGACGGACCGCGCCACGGAGCCCGAGCAGCGCACCCCCTGGCACACACTGACCACCGCAGAGGTGGTCGCTCGCCTCGGCGCGGGATCGAACGGCCTGACCCGCGCCGAGGCGTCGCGTCGCCGCGCCGAGTACGGCCCCAACACCCTGCCGGTGGCGGCCGGAGTGCCGGCCTGGAGACGGGTCCTGCGGCTGCTCCGCGACCCCATGATCATGGTTCTCGCAGTGGCCGCCGTGGTGAGCGCCGTGATCTCGCGCGAGTGGGAGACCCCGGTCGTCATCCTCCTGGTGGTGGTGCTCAACACCGTCCTGAACTACGTGCAGGAGACGCGAGCCGAGGAGAGCCTGGCCGCGCTGAGTGACATGGCGGTGCCGCACAGCCGGGTCGTGCGGGACGGCTCCGAGGTCGAGGTGGACAGCGCGGATCTCGTCCCGGGTGACGTCGTGGTGGTGGAATCCGGTGACCGTGTCCCCGCCGACGGCCGGGTCCTCGAGGCCTCCCGGTTCCAGGTGGCGGAGTCGGCGCTCACCGGCGAATCGGTCCCCGTGGACAAGACGGCGGGAGCGGTGGCCGCCGCGGATGCTCCGCTCGGTGACCGCACCGGCATGGTGTTCATGAACACCGAGGTCACCCGCGGTCGGGCGCGCGTGGTGGTCACGGGGACCGGCGAGCACACGGAGATGGGGGCGATCGCCGAGCTGCTCGGCGGGGCGGGCGGGGAGCAGACGCCGCTCCAACGGCGGATCGGGGTCCTGGCCAGGGTCCTCACGGTGATCGCGTTGGTCGTGGTGACGCTGGTCATGGGGATCGGACTGGTGGGCGGGCAGTCGTGGGAGGACATGCTCCTCAGTGCGGTCTCGCTCGCCGTGGCCACCATCCCGGAGGGCCTCACGGCCGTCGTGGCGTTCACCCTCGCGATGGGCGCCTCGCGACTCGCCCGAGAGGGGGCGATCATCAAGAATCTCGCGGCGGTGGAGACCCTCGGGTCGACCAGCCACATCGCCACGGACAAGACCGGCACCCTCACCCTCAACGAGATGACCGTGACGCGGATCGTCGCGGGCGGTGCGGCCTACACCGTCACCGGGACGGGCTACCAGGCGGCGGGCACGATCCTGTCGTCGGATCCGGACGCCGTTCCGGACCTCCGGAGGGCCGCGGTCGCCATGGCGCTGTGCAACGACGCGATCGTGACCGACGGGGAGCTCGTCGGCGACCCCACCGAGGGCGCCCTGCTCGTCGCCGCCACCAAATGTGGACTCGACGTGGAGGGACTGCGTGCTGCCCGCCCGAGGGTGGCCCAGGTGCCCTTCGACTCCGACTACAAGTTCATGGCCACCGTCAACCGTGCACCGGGAGGGGGGCTCGCGCTCAGCGCCAAGGGCGCGACCGGTGCGCTGCTGCCCCGGTCGACCCACGTGTGGAACGGCACGGACGCCGTGGAACTCACCGATGAGCTGCACGAGGCGATCCGTCACGCGACCGATGAGCTCGCGGGGCGGGGACTGCGGACCCTGCTGGTGGCGGGGCGCCCGTTCGAGTCAGTATCCGGCGCGGTCGATGAGAGCGTGCTCCTCGACGAGGTGCGCGGGCTGACCGTGTTCGCCGTGGTCGGAATAGTCGACCCGCCCCGCGCGGAGGCCGCCGAGGCCATCCGGGTGGCACGCGAGGCGGGGATTTCCGTTCACATGATCACCGGCGATCACCTCGTCACGGCCTCGTCGATCGCCCGGGACCTGGGGATCGAGGGGGAGGCGGTGCGAGGGGTGGGCCTCGACGGGATCGACGACGACGAGCTGACCGAGCGGGCTCCCGGCCTGGGAGTCCTGGCCCGGGTGTCCCCCGAGCACAAGATCCGGATGGTCCGGGCCCTGCAGTCCGGCGGGGACGTGGTGGCCATGACCGGGGACGGCGTCAACGATGCGCCCGCTCTGAGCCAGGCCGACATCGGGATCGCGATGGGGATCACCGGCACCGACGTGTCCAAGGGCGCCGCCAACATGGTGCTCACCGACGACAATTTCGCCACGATCGTCTCGGCCGTAGAGCAGGGCCGCGGGATCTACGACAACATCGTCAAGTTCGTGAAATTCCAGCTCACCACCGCGTGGGCGTTCGTGCTGGTGTTCCTCGCCAGCGGGCTGTTCGGTCTGGCTGCCGTGCCGTTCACCGCCTTGCAGGTCCTGCTGGTCAACATCGTCATGGACGGCCCGCCGGCCATGGCCCTGGGCGTGGAGCCCGTGGAGAAGAACGCGATGCGGCGACCACCCCGACCCGCCGATGAGCAGATCCTCACCCCGTCACGACTGGTACGGATCCTGTGGCTGGGCGTGGTCATGGCCACCGGGACACTGCTGGTCCTCGCGTTCGCGGAGACGATCTTCCCCGAGCGCGTGGGCGTGCCGTTGTTCGCCACCACCCTCGCCTACGCCGCCTTCGTGTTCTTCCAGGTGTTCAACCTGATGAACGTCCGATCCACCGACGGCTCGGTGTTCTCCCGCGACATGGCACACAACGCCCCGATCTGGGTGGCGCTGGCCGCGGTCCCGCTGCTGCTGGTGGCCGTGGTCCAGGTTCCCTTCCTCCAGGGGATCTTCGACACCACCCCGTTGCACGCCGATGAGTGGCTGTTGGCGGTCGCGGTGGGCTCGTCGATCCTCTGGCTCGAGGAGCTCCGGAAGATCGGTGCGAGGTGGCGCGCTCGGCGGCACGACGGATCGGGCACGATGGTGGTGGTCTGACGCGCCCCTGTCGAGGGCGCCGCCGCCGGCGATACCGGTGGGCGCGACGTGGTCAGGCAGAGGAGGAGTCACGATCATGGGCAGGGTCACCGCCAGCAACACCATCGTCATCGAGGCACCCGTCGCTGCTGTGACGGCCGCGATCGCGGACTACGCCCAGGTCCGTCCCCGGATCCAGCCCGAGCAGTTCACCGCCTACAGGTTGATCGAGGGCGGCCAGGGCCACGGCACGGTGGCCGCGTGGAACCTCCAGGCCACCAAGAAGCGCAGCCGGGACGTCAAGGCAACCGTGACCGTGGACGAGGCCGCGGCGCACTGGTCGCTGGTGGAGAAGGACGCCAACTCGTCCATGGCCACCACCTACACGGTCCGCGAGGCCACCGGCGGTGCGCTGGTGGAGATGACCACGTCGTGGGACGGAGCCGGGGGAGTGGGGGGATTCTTCGAGCGGACCTTCGCCCCGGCCGGGCTCAAGCGCATCCAGCATCAGCTCCTCGCCAACCTCAAGGCCGACGTCGAGGGGTAGGCCCCGAACCAGGCGCTGAGGGGT
>NZ_JAALDX010000214.1:0-2568 GCF_014145095.1 Dietzia sp. SLG310A2-38A2
CGGCCACCACCACGGTGAGGAGTTCGTGGCCCCGCATCCCCATGAGACCACTGCCGACGGCGAACGCGAGCAGTGGGTGTGCGACCAGCTTCAGACCGCTGGCGAGTGCGATCTCCCGGCGCGGTGAGGCTCCGGCCTCGAGCACCTTCACGCCGTAGAGCGACATGCCGAACACCAGGAGTGCGCCGGGGACCGAGATCTGACCCACCAGGTGGACGGGTTCGAGAAGGCGCTCGGGTGGCGACCACGGCAGTGCGGCCACCACCACCCCGGCGAGGGCGGCCACGACCAGCGGGGTCCGGGCGGCCTGGAGCGCCGAGGCGAACGCGCCTCCACCGCCATCGGTCGCACCCTCCGCCCGGGCGGCGCGCTCGAGTACGGCGATGGCGATCGGCTGCAGCACCGCCACCTGGAACAGCAACAGGGGCATGACGAAGCCGAAGTCCCCCAGGACGTAGACGGCGATGGGGATGCCCAGGTTGGCGGAGTTGACGTAGCTGGCGGACAGGGCGCCGACGGCGAGGTCGGCGGCCGGCCGCCGGAGCCACAGTTTCGCGATGAGCACGTAGGCCACCGCCATGACGATCGCCGTCACGGCGGAGACCACGAAGACGCCGGTGAAGACCTGGTCGAGTGTGGTCCGGGCGAGGGCGTCGAACAGCAGGGCCGGGGTGGCGACGAAGAACACGAGCCGGTTGAGCACCAGTCGCGCGTCGGTGCCGAGGACCCGGGAACGGGCGAGCAGCCACCCGAGTGCGACGACCGCGACGATCACGGCGAAGCCGTTGAGGACGCCGGCCACTGCGGACTCCTGGGGTTCGGGGGGAGGAGCGGTAACGCCGATCGGGGCCGTGCACTCCTGTGGGCAGGAGGCGCGACCCCGATCGGGTTGCTGTTGTCCGGTCGGCGGCTAGTTACCGCGGGCGGGACGTGCGGTGCGGTTCGACCGCGCCGAGCAGTGGCTCAGCGGCTGGTGAACGGCAGCAGTGCCATCTCACGGGCGTTCTTGACCGCGACGGCGACCTGACGCTGCTGCTGCGGCGTGAGGCCGGTGACGCGACGTGAACGGATCTTGCCACGATCGGAGATGAACGTGCGGAGGGTGTTGACGTCCTTGTAGTCGACCGTCTCGATACCCGCGACCTTCAACGGGTTCTTCTTGGGCCGACGACCCTCCTGGGCACGGATCTTCTTGGACGGGGTGCTACGCGCTTTTGCCATGATTACCTACTCACCAACTCGACTTCGTGACACCGGGCAGCTCGCCACGGTGGGCCATCTCGCGCATGCGGACGCGGGAAAGGCCGAACTTGCGGAGGTAGCCGCGGGGGCGACCATCGGCGACGTCGCGGTTACGCACCCGCACGGGCGAGGCGTCACGCGGCATCTTGTTGAGCGCGGTCTGGGCGTCCATGCGCGCCTCGTCCGTGCTCTCGGGGTTCTTGATGATTGCCTTGAGCTCGGCGCGGCGCTCGGCGAACCGGGCGACCTTGGCCTTGCGCTGCTCGTTGCGCGCGATCTTTGACTTCTTGGCCACGGGTCAGCGCTCCTCTCGGAATTCGACGTGCTTGCGGACGACCGGGTCGAACTTCTTGAGGACGATGCGGTCCGGGTTGTTACGGCGGTTCTTGCGGGTCACGTACGTGAACCCGGTCCCGGCCGTGGACTTGAGCTTGATGATGGGTCGAACGTCGTTACGTGCCATCTCAGATCTTCTCCCCACGGGCGCGGATACGGGCCACGACGGCCTCGATGCCATCGCGGTCGATGGTCTTGATGCCCTTGGTGGAGACCGTCAGCGTGACGCGACGACCCTCGGAGGGCACGAAGTAGCTACGGCGCTGGATGTTCGGGTTCCAGCGACGGTTGGTCCTGCGGTGTGAGTGCGAGACGGACTTGCCGAAACCCGGCTTCCGTCCCGTTACCTGGCAATGCGCCGACATGGCGTGGTTCTCCTTCCGCCTCCTCGTACGATGGCGCGTGATGATCGGGACTCCCGGTCGGCCTGGGCCGAACAGCAGTGGATCACCACGTCGCGGGCACCGTGAGAGGCGATAGCAAACGTGCAGACAACAGCGATGGTCTAGTTTACGGCCCGACCGCGGGAAACGGTAATCAGCACGTCAACGCCGGTGATGAGGGCGGCCGGAGCGCGCGAATTGGGTACGCGGTCACAGTACGGGTACGATCTACCGATGCGTGTGCTGATACCGGGATCCCCGGTTCGGCCACTGGCAGTTGCGTGCCCCTGCCGGGGCGGGCGCCAGACCCAAGACTTCTACCGAGCTAGAGGGATCCAGTATGAAGAACGACATCCACCCCGACTACCACCCGGTGGTCTTCCAGGACTCGGGCACGGGCACCAAGTTCCTCACCCGCTCCACCGCGAAGAGCGAGCGGACCGTCGAGTGGGAGGACGGAAACTCCTACCCGCTCATCGTGGTCGACGTGACCAGTGAGTCGCACCCGTTCTGGACCGGCGCGCAGCGCGTCATGGACACGGCCGGCCGTGTCGAGAAGTTCCAGCGCCGTTACGGCAACCGCACCCGCCGCACCAAGTGAGCCGCA
>NZ_JAALDX010000214.1:2647-5387 GCF_014145095.1 Dietzia sp. SLG310A2-38A2
AGACCGAAGAGGACGTAATAGTCATGGCAGTTCCGAAGCGTCGCCTCTCGCGCGCCAACACCCATTCCCGCCGCTCGCAGTGGAAGGCCGAGAACCCGGCCCTCCAGGAGACCAAGATCGACGGCCGCGCCGTGGTGCTGCCGCGTCGCCTGGTCAAGGCCGCCAAGCTCGGCCTCGTCGACCTCGACCGCTGACTCTCGACCGCTGACTGTCGGTTGACTGAGCGTCGAGACTACTGAGCCCGGCGGCGCCCACACGTCGCACGCACACGCCCGGTCACGAGCCCGGCGGGTCCCCTCGGACCCGCCGGGCTCGTCGGCGTCGAAGGGTGTGGCGCGGGGTCGCGATCAGTCGCGGGTTTCCTCAGCCGTGTTTCAGGCGTGTGGGAGAGACTCTTCCGTATGAAGATCCTCGTTGTGGACGACGACCAGGCCGTGCGTGAATCCCTGCGCCGCTCCCTCACGTTCAACGGTTATTCGGTGGAACTCGCGGGGGACGGGGTCGAGGCGGTCGAGCGCCTCGACGCGAACCGCCCGGACGCGGTGATCCTCGACGTGATGATGCCCCGCCGCGACGGCCTCGAGGTGTGCCGGATACTGCGGAGTCGGGGGGATGATCTCCCGGTGCTCATGCTGACCGCCCGGGACGCGGTGTCGGAGCGGGTGGCGGGCCTGGACGCGGGCGCCGACGACTACCTGCCCAAGCCCTTCGCGTTGGAGGAGTTGTTGGCCCGGCTACGGGCGTTGCTTCGCCGACGCGGTCCGGAGGCCGAGGACGTGGACGAGGTGTTGGAGTTCGAGGACCTGCGGATGGACCTGGCGACCCGCGAGGTCAACCGGGGTGAACGCCGCATCCAGTTGACCCGGACCGAGTTCTCCCTCCTCGAGTTGCTCCTGCACCATCCCCGTCGTGTCCTCACCCGGAGTCACATCCTCGAGGAGGTGTGGGGTTACGACTTCCCCACATCGGGCAACGCGCTCGAGGTGTACATCGGGTACCTCCGACGTAAGACCGAGGGCGACGGCGAGAGTCGTCTGATCCACACCGTGCGTGGCGTGGGATACGTGTTGCGCGAGACGCCGTAGTGCGAGCCCGCACGGTGGGGTGGGGCTCCACACCGATCTCCCTGCACCAGCGGGTCACCCTGTTGGCGGCGAGCTCGGTGGGCGTCGCGGTGGCGTTGATGGCCGTCGCGGCGTACTTCGTCGTGTCCGGGTCGATGTACAGCGAGGTCAACAACCGGCTCCAGCAACAGGCCGATCAACTGGTCAACAGCCAACTCGCCTCGGAGTTCGCGCTCCAGTCCCGCAGCACGCTCATCGCGTTGCGGGCCTTCAATCCCAATCTGGACGCGCAGATCGTCGCGCCCTCCGGTGTGCGGACGGCCACCGGCGAGCCCTTCCAGATCGGCGGACCCGAGATCGCCGTGGTGCGCGGCGAGGCCGAGTCGAGTCTGCGGACGGCCGGGGGTAAGCAGATCTACGCCGTGGGGGTCCGCGACGGATCGACACTCATCCTGGCGCAGGACCTGAGCCCCACCAGAGCGGCACTGAACCGCCTGGCGATCGTCCTGACCTTGGTGGGTGCGGCCGGTATCGCGCTGGCGGCGGTGGCCGGGACGGCGGTGGGGCGCACGGGTCTGGCGCCGGTCGCCCGGTTGACCAGGGCGGTGGAGCGGATCGCCAGGACCGATGACCTGCGGCCAATCCCGGTGGCGGGTGACGACGAGATCGCCCGGCTCACCGCCAGTTTCAATCAGATGCTCGTCGCGCTGGGGGAGAGCAGGGATCGACAATCGCGGCTCGTGGCCGACGCCGGGCACGAGCTCAAGACACCCCTGACCAGTCTGCGTACCAACGTGGAGCTGCTGATTGCCGCGAGCAGGCCTGGGGCTCCGACCATCCCGGCCGCGGACAGGGGGGCGCTCGAGGTCGATGTGATCGGTCAGATCTCCGAGCTCACCCAGTTGGTCGGGGACCTGGTCGAGCTCGCCCGAGAGGATTCCGGCGAGGTCGAGCTGGAACCGGTCGCGGTGTCCGAGGCGGTCGAGCGGGCCCTCGAGCGCGTCCGTCGGCGCCGCCATGACGTGCGGTTCGACGTGGATCTGGCGCCCTGGTACTCGTTCGGCGACAACGCGGGAATCGAGCGTGCGGTGCTGAACATCTGCGACAACGCGGCCAAGTGGAGCCCCACCGGAGGCACGGTGACGGTCCGGATGAATCCGGTGTCGGAGTCGGTCGTGGAACTGACCGTCGCCGACCAGGGGCCGGGTATCCCGGAAGAGGACAGGCAACTGGTCTTCGAACGATTCCACCGCTCGCGGGAGGCACGTGCGATGCCGGGTTCGGGGCTCGGGTTGGCGATCGTCCGCCAGGTGGTCACCCGCCACGGAGGGACTGTGGAGATCCATGACGCGGACGGCGGAGGCACCGAGGTGCGGATGACCATCCCCGGTTGCGAGCTCCCCCCGAACTGACCCCGGGGGATTCCTGTCGTCTCAGCGGGCACACAGCGCGGTGAGGAACCATGGCGGGTATGGAGAACGAGAACGATCGGGGCACAGGCGGTCCCCGGCCCGGCGACGAGTGGGCCTCGGGTCCGGGCGCGGGTCCGGGTGGATACGGTCAGCGACCAGCCGGGCAGAGCCAGTACGGTCCCGCGCAGCCCGGGCAGTACGGTCCCGCGCAGCCCGGCCAGTACGGGCACGTCCAGCCGAACCAGGGGTGGGGCGGACCGGGCC
>NZ_JAALDX010000215.1 GCF_014145095.1 Dietzia sp. SLG310A2-38A2
AGTGGGCACGCGCCAACTCGCAGGTGCGCGGATCTCTGGCGGAGACGGGCGTGGGGGCAACCGACCTGCTGCTGTGGGCGCTCACCGCCGCCGCGGCCGGGGTGACCCTGATCCTGCTGGCCACCCGGCGGCGCGACGACCCCGAGGGCTGAGCACCCGGCGCCCGGATCTGTCAGAACAAGGTACGCGGCCGGATGCTGTTGGCCTGGTCCACCAGCCGGAAGCGCTGCTGTCGGGTCTCGGTGGACCGCGCCAGGGTCCGCAACACGGTTTCGGCGCCCGTCCTCAGACCGAACTCGGTGAACGGCACCCCGCGCATCAACGGTGAGGGTGAGGGCTCGTTGCCGGGAAGCTGGATCCAGGCGAGCGCGGTGGTCAGCACGGTCAATCGGATCTGGAACGCCCGGTGCTCGCCGGCGGACAGGTTGGTGACCCGGCGCGCGGCCTCCCGAAGGTGTGATTCCTCGGTCTCCTGCAGGGGCCGCCCCTGGCACAGCAGCAGGATCGCCGTGAGGTTGGCCAGCGCCGAATAGCGCGAATTGGGCGGGACCCGGTCCAGTTCCTCGATCGCGGCCGACACCTCCCCGCGCCGCTGGAGTTGACGCGCCAGTCCGAACGCGGAGCTGACCGCCGCCCGGTCCACCGACCACACGGTGCGGTAGAAGTGCTCGCTCGAGCGCGCCCAGCGGGTCCTGTCGCCCTCCGGGCACACGTCGAGGATGAGTTCCGCCGTGGCGGCGAGCGCCAACTTGGGGCCGTTCTCACCCGGCATGGCCGACAACACCTGCTGGAACTTCGGATACGCGCCCACGGGATCTCCCTTGAGCAGGGCGATCACCCCGACGTACCAGGCCAGGCGCCATTCCGAGCGAAGTCGGTGGGCGTTCTCCTCGAGCAGCGCCTCGGCCGAAGGGAGGTCGCCGCTCTCGAGGTACGCGCGGGCCAGCGACATGATCACGCCTACGCTCTCGTGTGCCTCGGATTCGGAGTCGGAGTACAGCTCACGGAGTGTGTCGATCCGCTGCTCGACGGAGGTGTACGAGGTGGCGGCCAGGATGCGTCCGGCGGGATCGGAGGACTCCATCAGCGGCACGGGCAGGGCGTCGACGAGTTCGGCGCCGGTCAGGGTCGTGTCGCGGGCGTGGCCGTCGACGAGGAAGTCGGTCGGCTCCACCGTGAACAGGGTGCCGAACGTGGAGCGTTGCGGCGAGAACACCGAGGAGAACGCGGGGTGCGGGATCCCGGTGCGGAGCGCCAGCACCTCACGCAGCACACCCATGAGCTGGCCGGCCATCCCGTTGGCGCTACGGAACCGCATGCTCGGGTCCTCGTTGGTGGAGCGCAGCAGGAACCGGTAGAGCGAGTCGTACCGGCTGAACACCGGTTCCTCGACGGGGGAGGGGATCCCGTCGGCGTAGCGGCCGTCGACCACCGGGAGTCGGACGATCAGTGAGGCCAGGGTGCGTCCCACCGTGTAGAGGTCGGAGGCGATGGTGGGGCCGGTCACGGGGATCTCCGGCGCCTGGAAGCCCGGAGTGCCGTAGATGTGCCCGTAGTCGCCCACGCCCGAGACGGCGCCCATGTCGATGAGCTTGACGTGGTCCTCGGTGAGCATGATGTTCTCGGGCTTGAGGTCGTTGTAGACCAATCCCACGGAGTGCAGGTAGGACAGCGCTGTGAGGGCCTCGAGGACGTACGCGATCGCCTTCTCCACGGGCAGGACCCGGCCGGGCGCCGACCTCCGCACGTCCCGCAGGCTGGGGCCGCCGACGTACTCCATGACGATGTACCCGCCGTGCGTGGGCGAGGTGGCCCAGTCGTCGTGGATGAAGTTGTAGATCCGCACGATCGACGGGTGGGAGAGCTCGGCCAGGATCTCCCGCTCGGCTACCGCCACCTCCTGCGCCTCCGCCTGGTCGGCGTGGAGCAGGCCCTTGAGCACCACCCACCGGTCGGACACGTTGTGGTCCACCGCGAGGTAGATCCAGCCCATCCCGCCGTGGGCGAGCGCGCCGCGGACCTCGTACTGGTCGGCCACCACGTCGCCGGGTCGGAGCTCGGGCCGAGGGAGACGGCCGTCGGAGGCCTCGCACTCCGTCTCGATCTCCTCCGGCGAGAGCATGGCCGAGTTGGGGTCCACCGGGATGATGTACGGCAGGTCCACCAGCCCCTCGGACGCCGGACTCGGCCGGTCCTCGGGCTTGCTGGGCTGACGCATCCTGAACGGTGCCGAACTGGCGCGGTCACCGGTGGCGACCTCGCCGGTCCGGGCGGAGGGCCGCTCCGCGGGGACCGATCGGGTGCGCGACTCGGGGTCGTCGGTGGCGTCCCCGGTGGCGACGGGTCCGGTGACGGCACCCGCGTC
>NZ_JAALDX010000216.1:0-6011 GCF_014145095.1 Dietzia sp. SLG310A2-38A2
GGGACCCGCAGGCCACACACCGGAAACCCGGCTCCGGTGCGCCGCACCAGCCGCAGGCGAGTTCCACGGGCCCGTACACGGGATCCATCCGACCCGCGCGGAGCGGACCGTTGCACCGGCGACACCGGGCCGGGGTCCGACACGACCCACACAGCAGTGTCGGGATGTACCCCTTCCTCGGGACCTGCACGAGCACCGGGGCGTCCACGTCGATTGCCTCCCGGGCCATCGTGACCGCCACGGCGGGCAACCGGGTCCGTCCGCCGGCCACATCCCGGGCCTGGGTCGGATCCGCGTCGGAGAACGCGACGACGCGCGGGGCGAGCCCCCGGACGAGCCCGGGTTCGGGCCGGATCTCGTGTGCCCAGCCCGACCGCACGTACTCGGCCACCTCCGGGGTCCGATCAACAGAGCTCAGCAGCAACGGGGTGCCGTCGAGCACCGAGCGCTGCGCGGCGACCTCTCTGGTGTGCGGATAGGGGGCGCGGGGTTCCACGAACGAGTCGTCGCCGTCGTCGTGCAGCACGATCAGGCCCGGTTCCGGAAGCGGCGTGAACACGGCACTGCGCGTCCCCACCACGATCCGGGCGTGCCCCCGGACGGCCCGGAGCCAACGCCGGTACCGAGCGGAGGGGCCGATCCCCGCGGACAGGTCGACCACCATGTCCCGCCCCGTGGCTCCCCCGCCCACGATCTGCCGACACTCCGCGGTCAGCCGGTCGACGTCCCGCTGGTCGGGGACGATCAGCAATACCTGCAGCCCCCTCCGCCTGACCGAGTCCGCCAGGGCGGCGAGTGCCCGCGCCCAGTCCCGTCCGGGCGGAACGGTCCAGACGGCCCGCGCCGGGACCCCCCCGGTTGCCGCGTCGAGGAATCGGGCCACCATCGGGTGGTCGGTCCAGCCGACCGGGATCTCGACCGGTCCCTCCGTCACGCCCAGTGGTGGTTCCCGGTCCGGCACCGACTTCTCGGCCGCCGCGTGCCGCGGGGGGATCGCCAGTCGCAGGACGTCCGAGCGCATGCCCACCCACCGTCGGGCGACCAGTTCGACCAGGCGTAGCGACTCCGGCGTCAGCACGGGCTCCGGCGAGACGACGCGCTCCAGCCAGGCGAGCTCCCCGCGGTGATCGGTCTCGGCGGAGCGCTCGATGAGGAACCCGTCGACCAGGCGGCCGGCGAACCGCACGCGGACCCGGGTACCCGGGATCGCCTGACCGGCCAGGGACTCCGGGACCAGGTAGTCGAACTCCCGATCCAGATGCGGGAGACCGAGCAGAGGCAGGACCCGGGCCACGGGGGCATCAGCCGCCGCGACCCGGGCCGCTGGGCGCGTCGTGGTCACGGCCTCGGACTCTCGCACCCCGCTCCGACAACCGGGACGGTCGTCAGCGCCCGACGGCCTGCTTGAGCTCGTCGACGCGGTCGGTCCTCTCCCAGGGCAGGTCCAGATCGGTCCGGCCGAAGTGACCGTAGGCGGCCGTCCCGGCGTAGATCGGACGCTTGAGGTCCAGGTCGCGGATGATCGCGCCGGGACGCAGATCGAACACCTCGGTGACGGCCTCCTGCAGGGCCGCGATGTCGACCTTCTCGGTCCCGAACGCCTCGACGAACAGCCCGACCGGGGCGGCCTTGCCGATCGCGTAGGCGACCTGGACCTCGACCCGCTCGGCCAGGCCGGCGGCGACGATGTTCTTGGCGACCCACCGCATGGCGTACGCCGCGGAACGGTCGACCTTGGACGGGTCCTTGCCGGAGAACGCGCCACCGCCGTGACGGGCCATCCCGCCGTAGGTGTCCACGATGATCTTGCGACCGGTCAGGCCGGCATCACCCATCGGGCCGCCCAGCACGAACCGGCCGGTCGGGTTGACCAGGAGGCGCAAATCGCCCGTCTCGATACCGGCCGCCGCCTCGGCCAGGACCGGCCCGATGACGTGCTCGGTGAGGTCGTCGCGCAGCGTCGTCTCCAGATCGATCTCGGGTGCGTGCTGCGTCGAGATGACGATGGTGTCCAGGCGTACCGCCCGGTCGCCGTCGTACTCGATGGTGACCTGGGTCTTGCCGTCCGGCCGCAGATAGGCCAACGTGCCGTCCTTGCGGACCTCGGTCAGCCGGCGCGAAAGGCGGTGAGCCAACGCGATGGGCAACGGCATGAGCTCCGGGGTGTCCGAGCACGCGTAACCGAACATCAGGCCCTGGTCGCCGGCGCCCTGTCGGGCGATCGCGTCCTCGACCGGGTCGGTGGAGGTCCGTGCCTCGTGGGACGTGTCCACGCCCTGGGCGATCTCCGGGGACTGCTGTCCGATCGAGATCGACACGCCACAGGAGACGCCGTCGAAGCCCTTGTCGGAGGAGTCGTATCCGATCTCCACGATCTTCTCGCGGATGAGCTGCGGGATCTCCACGTAGCCACTCGTCTTGACCTCACCGGCCACGTGCACCATGCCGGTGGTCACCATGGTCTCCACGGCGACGCGGGCCTCGGGGTCCTGTGTCAGCATCGCGTCCAGGATGGCGTCCGAGATCGCGTCACAGATCTTGTCCGGATGCCCCTCGGTCACGGACTCGCTGGTGAACAGCCGACGTGCCTGCGTCACAGTGGTTCTCTCTTCCTGGTGCCGGATGCGGTGATCGGTCGATCGCGTGGGAACAGACTAGCCGGTGCGTTCCGCGGCGGTCCGCGCGGATGGTGCCGCGGCCACGGACACCACGGCGTCGAGGATCCGGCCGGCCAGGAGATCCTTGCTCGCCCTGTCCACCGGCTTCTCTCCGCCCGCGGCGTCGAGGATCCACCCACCGTTGACGTCCTGGCCGAAGGTGGTGCCGCGCCCGACCTCGTTGACGACGAGGAGGTCGCACCCCTTTCGGGCGAGCTTCGCCCGACCGTGCTCGAGGACGGATCCCGTGGAGTCACCGGTCTCGGCGGCGAACCCCACCAGGACGCACCCCGCGGGGATGTCTCCGGACCCTCGGGCTGCAACGAGCTCGGCGAGGATGTCCGGATTGCGTTCCAACCGGATCTGGGCCGGTTCGGACCCGCTGTCCTTCTTGAGCTTGGAGGACGACACGTCGGTCGGGCGGAAATCCGCCACCGCCGCGGCCTTGATCACCACGTTCGCGTCGGCCGCGGCGGCGAAGGTGGCGTCGCGCAGTTCGAGAGCGGAGTCGATGTGGATCGCCTCCACGGCCGCCGGAACCGGCAGTTCGGAGGCGGTCACGAGCGTGACCTGTGCTCCCCTCGCAGCCGCGACCGCGGCGATCGCATGCCCCTGCTTTCCGGAGCTGCGGTTGCCGAGGAACCGCACGGGATCGATCTCCTCGCGGGTACCCCCTGACGTCACCACGACCCGCTTCCCGGCCAGGTCCCACGGGAGCCCCCCGCCGTCGAGCAGGAGTCTCGCGAGACGAGCGATGTCGGCCGGTTCGGGCAGTCGACCGGCGCCGGTATCGGCCCCGGTGAGTCGCCCGGATGCGGGGGGCATGACGTGGACTCCGTCGCCCCGGAGGGTGTCGACGTTGCGCCTCGTCGCCGGGTGCTCCCACATCTCGGTGTGCATCGCCGGCGCGAGCAGGACGGGGCACCGCGCGGTCAGGAGGGTGGAGGTGAGCAGGTCGTCCGCCCGCCCGGAGGCGACCCGCGCGAGCAGGTCGGCGGTCGCGGGGGCGACGACGACCAGGTCTGCGCGCTGCCCGAGGGCGACGTGGCGGACCGACGGCACGTCCGAGAACACCCCGGTGGAGACGGGGTTCCCGGACAGGGCCTCGAAGGTGGCGGACCCGACGAATCGCAGGGCCGCCTCGGTGGGGACCACGTCGACGTGGCAACCCGACTCCGTGAGGAGCCTGATCAGGCCACAGGCCTTGTAGGCGGCGATTCCGCCGCCGACCCCGACGACGACGCGCGTGCGGCGCACGTCGCCCCCGGAGTGGGTCACTCTCCCTCGGCGCAGTCGAGCAGGTCGGAATGGAGCTCGCGCAGCGCGATGGTCAGCGGCTTCTCGTGCAGACCGGGGTCGACCAGTGGGCCGACGTACTCGAGGATGCCCTCCTCGATCTGGTTGTAGTACGAGTTGATCTGCCGTGCGCGCTTGGCGGCGAAGATCACGAGTGCGTACTTCGAGGACGCCCGCTCGAGGAGCTCGTCGATCGGCGGGTTGGTGATACCGATCGGGGTGTCGTACAACGGGGCTGCCGCTGCGGCTTCGATGGTGGCCACTATGGGTTCTCCTCTGGGGTACAGCCTGGGTGGTGCTCTGGCCTGGGTGGTGCTCTAGCGTCTGATTCGGCGTCAGTCTTGGCCGACCAGCAATGATACCAACTCATCGACCGCGACCTCGAGTTCGTCGTTGACGACGACCTCGTCGAACTCCCCGCGGGCGTCCATCTCGACCTTCGCCGTCTCGAGCCTGCGGGCGACGACCTCGTGCGGCTCGGTTCCCCGGCCGCGGAGACGGACCTCGAGCTCCTCCCACGACGGCGGGGACAGGAACACGGTGCGTCCCTCGGGAATGGACTCACGGATCTGCCGGACACCGGCGAGGTCGACCTCGATGAGGACCGGTCGGCCCTCCGCGAGGGCGTGACGGACCGGGTCGGCCGGGGTGCCCGAGAGCTGGAGGCCCCGGTGGATCTCGGCCCACTCGAGCATCCGACCCTGGTCGACGGCCTCGCGGAACTCCTCTGTGCTGACGAAGTGGTAATCGCGCCCGTCGACCTCGCCGGGACGTGGGTCCCTGGTGGTCATGGAGACGCTGAAGTAGAGGTCCGGAACGCGGTCACGAAGGCGTGCCACGACGGTTGACTTGCCGACGGCGGAGGGGCCGGCCAAGACGATCAGCCGGCCCCTCTTCGCCGTCGCTTCCGGGGACGAGACCCCGGATGACGGTGTGTTCATGCGTCGATCAGTCGACCGTGAAGTCGAACCGCTCGAGCAGTGCGCGGCGCTGGCGGTCTCCGAGACCACGCAGGCGACGCGTCGGTGCGATCTCCAGCTCGGTCATGATCTCCTGAGCCTTGACCTTACCGACCTTGGGCAGGGCCTCGAGCAGCGCCGAGACCTTCATCTTGCCGAGGATCTCGTCGCTCTCGGCATCCTTGAGCACCTGCTTGAGGTCGGTGCCACCACGCTTCAGGCGCTCCTTGAGCTCAGCCCGGGCGCGACGGGCGGCAGCCGCCTTCTCCAGAGCAGCGGCACGCTGCTCATCGGTCAACTGGGGAAGGGCCACAATTCCTCCGTCTCGTTCGTGTGTGTCTCATGACTCACGCGGGTGTCCACCGTAGGACATCCACGTGTGGTGTGCGGTGACCGGCCCCGGCGCGTCCGCGGGCTGCGGCTCGTGCCGGGAGCGGGCGCTCCCTCGTGCTCACCGTACCCGGGCGATTCCGCCCCCCTCGCGGGAGACCGGCACGGCGTCGGGCCTGATGACCTCAGCAACAGTACGCGGCCGAATGGCCTCGTCGTCGCGCGGGGCCCGGCGTGGCACCCCGCCTGAACTGCGGATTGACGTGTGAGGTGAGGAGAAGACTAACGCCGGTCGCGCGCTCTCGCGAACCGAACCGCCCGAAATGGCGCGACCGGGTCACGGCATCGCGCCCCGCGACGTGGCCCCTGTGACGCCAGCCATCCGCTGTGACACCAGCATTGCGCCGGGGCGCCGGACCGCTCAGGCGGGCCCGGCGAAACGATAGGTCTCGGCCAGGTCGCGGACCACCGCACGCATCGCGCCGACATCCGGACCCGACCGCAGGACGTGCCGGGAGACGTTGACGAGCGTGTGGGGCAGCGCGGGTCCGGCGATCCTCCGGACGTCCGCCAGCGTCCCCCCCTGCTCCCCCACCCCCGGCATCAGTACCGGTCCGGACAGCGCGTCCAGTCGCGGCGGGTCGGCGACCGTCGCGCCCACGACGACACCGAACGATCCCGGCGTGCCGGGCACCGACGCGGTGTTCCGGCGGCCCACCTCGTCCACGACCGACTGCGCGACCGTTCCGGAGGGACCGGCGGCCGACTA
>NZ_JAALDX010000216.1:6065-22437 GCF_014145095.1 Dietzia sp. SLG310A2-38A2
GGGTTGGAGGTGCGGGCCAAGACGAACAGGCCGCGGTTGTTCGCCGCCGCCGCGTCGAAGGCCGCCTCCAGCGACCCCACCCCCAGGTACGGGGACACGGTCAGGGCGTCGCAGGCCAGGGGTGAGCCCGCTGACAACCACGCCCGGGCGTACCCGGCCATGGTGGATCCGATGTCCCCGCGCTTGGCGTCCGCGATCGACAGTGCTCCCGACTCGGCGATCGACCCCAGGACCTCTTCGAGGACCGCGAAACCCGCGGAACCGTGCTCCTCGAAGAACGCCACCTGGGGCTTGACCGCCGGCACGAGATCCCCGAACGCCTCCAGTGACCGACGGGAGAACTCGCGGACCCCCGCGGCGTCCACCCCCAGCCCCCAGGACTCGAGGAGCGCAGGGTGGGGATCTATCCCCACACAGAGGTTCCCGCGTGCGGAGACTACGGAGTGGAGCCGCGCACCGAACGGGTCCCGGGGGGTGCCCTCGGTCATCGGGCGGCGAACCCGCTGTGCAGCTCCTGTAGAGGGCTCACGGTGACGTCCCCGCGCCGGATGGCCTCGATGCCGTGGACCGCCGCCGTCGCGCCCTGCACGGTGGTGACACACGGGACCCGCCGGGTGATCGCGGCCGAACGGATCTCGTGTCCGTCGGCGCGGGTCCCTCCCGTGGAGGAGGCGATGTTCAGGATTAGGTCGACCTCGTCCGCGTTGATCCGGTCGACGATCGTCCGGACCGGATCGCCCTGCTCGTCGACCGGCCCGCCTCCGGCCTCGGTCAGCTTCGCCACGGTCTCGCACTCGATCCCGTAGCGCCGGAGCATGAGCGCGGTTCCCTCCGTGGCCAGGACCGTGAACCCGAGCGCGGCGAGGCGTTGTGCCGGGAACACCATGGAGCGCTTGTCGCGGTTGGCGACCGAGACGAACACGGTCCCGGACGTCGGCAGGACGCCCTCGGCCGCGAGCTGGCCCTTGGCAAAGGCGACGGCGAAGTTGGGCCCGATGCCCATGACCTCACCCGTCGACTTCATCTCCGGGCTGAGCAGTGAGTCCACGGGGTTGCCCTCGGGGGTGCGGAAACGGTTGAACGGGAGGACCGCCTCCTTGACGGCGACCGGCGCGTCCGCCGGGAGCGAACCGCCGTCGCGGTCGGACGGGAGAAGTCCCTCGGCCTTGAGCTCGGCGATCGTCTCACCCATCATGATGCGGGCGCACGCCTTGGCGAGGTGCACGCCGGTCGCCTTGGAGACGAACGGCACGGTACGACTGGCCCGGGGGTTCGCCTCGAGCACGTACAGGACGTCGTCCTTGATCGCGTACTGGACGTTCATCAGTCCCTTGACACCGATACCGAACGCCAGCGCCTCACTGGAGCGGCGGACGCGGTCGATGTCGTCCTGACCCAGGGTGATGGGTGGGAGCGCGCACGCGGAGTCACCGGAGTGGATGCCGGCCTCCTCGATGTGCTCCATGACGCCACCCAGGTAGACCTCGGTGCCGTCGCACAACACGTCGACGTCGATCTCGACCGCGTCGTCGAGGAAGCGGTCGACCAGGACCGGACGGTCCGGGCTGATCTCGGTGGCCCGCTCGATGTACGACCGCAGTGACGATTCGTCGTACACGATCTCCATCCCCCGCCCGCCCAGCACGTACGAGGGACGGACGAGCACGGGGTAGCCGATGCGGGCCGCGATCTCCGTGGCCTCCGTTGCGTTGATGGCCGTCCCGAACGCGGGCGCGGGCAGACCGGCCCTCACCAGGACCTCGCCGAACTCACGCCGGTCCTCCGCGAGGTCGATGGCCGACGGGCTCGTGCCCACGATGGGGACACCGGCCTCCTCCAACTGCGCGGCCAGGCCGAGCGGGGTCTGCCCGCCGAGCTGGACCAGGACGCCGGCGACCGTCCCCGACTCGGACTCGGCGTGATAGACCTCCATGACGTCCTCGAACGTGAGCGGCTCGAAGTACAGACGGTCCGCCGTGTCGTAGTCGGTCGAGACGGTCTCCGGGTTGCAGTTGACCATGACGGTCTCGTAGCCGGCCTCGGACAACGTGAGCGCGGCGTGGACGCACGAGTAGTCGAACTCGATGCCCTGACCGATCCGGTTGGGTCCGGAGCCCAGGATGATGACCTTCTCGCGCTCGGTCTGGGCGGCGACCTCGGACTCGGCCGCGGGGTCGAGCTCGTAGGTCGAGTAGTGGTACGGGGTCTTGGCCTCGAACTCCGCGGCGCAGGTGTCGACCGTCTTGTAGACGGGCCGCACGCCGAGCCGGTGACGTAGACGCTGGACGCCCTCGGCGCCCGCGAACTCCGGCCGCAGGGCCGCGATCTGGGCGTCGGACAAGCCGTTGTGCTTCGCGCGGCGCAACAGCGCCTCGTCGACCACCGGTGCGTCGATGATCTCGTGTCGGAGCTCGACCAGCGCGGCGACCTCCTCGAGGAACCACGGGTCGATCCCCGAGGCCTCGTGGACCTGCTCGACGGTCGCGCCGAGGCGGAGCGCCAGCTCGACGTCGTACATCCGGCCCTCGGTCGGGCGTACGAGGTCGGCGAGGACGGCGTCGACGTCGGTTGACCGACCGGGGGCGATCGTCTCGTCGGGCAGGGTCCAGAAGCCGGCCGCCTTGGTCTCCAGCGAGCGCATCACCTTGCCCAGCGCCTCGCGGTAGTTTCGGCCGAGGCTCATCGCCTCGCCCACCGACTTCATGGTGGTGGTGAGGGTGTCGTCGGCGCCCGGGAACTTCTCGAACGCGAAGCGCGGGGCCTTGACCACCACGTAGTCCAGGGTCGGTTCGAAGCACGCAGGGGTCTCGCCGGTGATGTCGTTGGTGATCTCGTCGAGCGAGTATCCGATGGCGAGCCGGGCGGCGATCTTGGCGATGGGGAACCCGGTGGCCTTGGACGCCAGGGCCGAGGACCTGGACACGCGCGGGTTCATCTCGATCACCACGAGGCGCCCGTCGACCGGGTTGATGGCGAACTGGATGTTGCAGCCGCCGGTGTCCACGCCGACCTCGCGGATGATCGCGATGCCGAGGTCGCGCATGTCCTGGTACTCGCGGTCCGTCAGCGTCATGGACGGAGCGACGGTCACCGAGTCACCGGTGTGGACGCCCAGTGCGTCGACGTTCTCGATCGAACACACCACCACGACGTTGTCCTTGTTGTCGCGCATGAGCTCCAGCTCATATTCCTTCCACCCGAGGATCGACTCCTCGATGAGGACGTTCGCGGTGGGCGAGGCGGACAGCCCGCCGCCGGCGATCCGCTCGAGATCCTCGGTGGTGTAGGCCAGGCCGGAGCCGAGCCCGCCCATGGTGAACGACGGACGGACCACGACGGGGAGACCCAGTTCGGCGACGGTCGCGTGGACCTCGTCCATGGTGTGACAGACGGCGCTGCGTGCCGAGTCGCCGCCGACGCTGGCCACGATGTCCTTGAAGGTCTGGCGGTCCTCGCCACGGTTGATCGCGGGGATGTCGGCGCCGATCAGCTCCACGCCGTGCTTGGTCAGGATCCCCTGCGCGTCGAGTTGGATGGCGGCGTTGAGCGCCGTCTGGCCGCCCAGCGTGGCGAGGACGGCGTCCACCGGGTGTCCGTCGGCCGCCTCCTTGACGAAGATCTTGTCGATGTACTCGGGCGTGATCGGCTCGATGTAGGTGCTGTCGGCGAACTCGGGGTCGGTCATGATCGTGGCCGGGTTGGAGTTGACCAGCGTCACGCGCAGTCCCTCGGCGCGGAGCACCCGGCACGCCTGCGTGCCGGAGTAGTCGAACTCACAGGCCTGGCCGATGACGATCGGTCCGGAACCGATCACGAGGACGTGGTTGATGTCTGTGCGGCGGGGCATCAGTTCGAGCCCTTTCTGGAGTCTGCGGAACCGTTGGCGGCGGCGTCACCGGGTGCTGAGTCGAGCAGGCTGACGAAGCGGTCGAAGAGGTCGGCGGCGTCACGGGGACCCGCCGCGGCCTCGGGGTGGTACTGGACGGAGAAGGCCGAGCCATCGGTGAGGGCGACCCCCTCGACGGTCCCGTCGTTCGCGCACACGTGCGTGACGGTGGCGGTACCCCAGGGTGTCTCCCAGGTCTCGGTCTCCGGGGCGCGGAGCGCGAACCCGTGGTTCTGGGACGTGATGGCGACCCGGCCGGTCGCCTTCTCGACCACCGGGATGTTGATCCCGCGGTGGCCGAACCTCATCTTGTAGGTCTCGAGCCCGAGCGCCCTGCCCAGGATCTGGTTACCGAAGCAGATCCCGAAAAACGGGATCCCCTGGCTCAGGACCTCCTTGGTCAGGTGTACGGCGGCGTCGGCGGTGGCCGGATCCCCGGGGCCGTTGGACAGGAACACCCCGTCCACGTCCAGGTCGAGCACGTCCTGCAGGGTCGAGTCCGAGGGGAGCACGTGGACCCGCACGCCGCGCGCGGTGAGCATGCGGGGGGTGTTGGTCTTGATGCCCAGATCGAGTGCGGCCACCGAATGGCGTACCCGGCCCTCGGGCTCGACGACATAGGCGGTGTCGGTCGAGACGGCCCCGGCCAGGGACGCCCCGGCCATGGGCTGCTGCCCGCGGACGGTCGCGAGCATGGTCTCGTCGTCCGCCACGGCCTCACCGGAGAAGATGCCGGCCTTCATCGCGCCGAGGTCCCGGATGTGGCGGACGACCGCCCGGGTGTCGACCCCGGCGATGCCCACGATGCCCTGGGCGAGCATCTCGTCCTCGAGCGTGCGCTCGGACCGGTGGTTGGACGCGCGACGTGACAGGTCCCGGATCACCAGACCCGACACCCAGATCCGGCCGCCGCCGTTGCGGCCGTCGAGTAGCGACTCGCCGTCCTCGTCGTTCCACCCGGTGTTACCGATCTGCGGTGCGGTGCTGACGACGATCTGCCGATAGTAGGACGGGTCGGTGAGGGTCTCCTGGTATCCGGACATACCCGTGGTGAAGACGGCCTCGCCGAGGGTGGTGCCGGTCGCTCCGAACGCCGTTCCGCGGTGGATGCGGCCGTCCTCGAGGACGAGCGCGGCGGGCGCGCGGCCCCCCGGTGCGACTGTGGTTCCGTTGTGCGGTGTCACTTGTTCTCCTCGGTGGTGGAGCGGGGGGTGTCCGGGCGGGTGCGCGGTGCGGCGTCGCCGCGCAGGGCCTCCCAGCGGGGGTACGTGTCCTTGTCGTCGGCCCGGAAACCGGAGTCGATGACGGTGGGGCCGTCGCGGCCGTCGACCTGCCAGCGGGCGACGAGGATCCCGCCGCCGGGCACGGTCTTGTTGGCGAGGGCCGAGGCGCGTCGCACGTCCACCAGGTCGGCACGGGGGATCCACACGGTGGCGTCGGCGAGGTCGAGCCGGAGACCGGAGGTGAACGCGGTGAGGGTCCCGGCCGAGCGGTGTGCGAGCGGAGCCCGGGCGATCCGCGCCTGCCAGTCCCCCGCGATGGTGCTGCCGATGTACACGCCGGTCAGCGGCCCCAGGACCACGTCACCGGTCTCGGCGGGAACCTCGGGCAGGGTGTCGAAGAGGCCCGCCTGAGAGCGGCTGCGGTTGCGCCAGCCCCGTGCCATCAACCCGAGCAGGGCGAGAAAGACGGCGACGACGGCCACCAGTGTCCAGACGTCCTGTGTCATGCGAGTACCTCTCCGTCGCGGCTGGTCATGCGGCCCCGGTATACGGTGCCCACGACCCGGGCGGCGAACGTCATCCCCTCGTAGGGGGTGTTGGCGGACAGACTTGCGAGTTCCTCCCCGACGACGGTCCACGGGGAGTCCGGATCGACGACGGCGAGGTTGGCGGGCTCCCCCACCCGGATCGGCCGTCCCTGATCCTGCAGACCGGCGATCTCGGCGGGCCGCGTGCTCATCACGCGGGCCAGATCGCGCCAGCTCATCTCCCCCGACTCGACCAGGAGGGCCGCCACGATGGGCAATGCCGTCTCCAACCCGAGCATGCCCGGGCGAGCGGCCGCGAACTCGCAGCACTTTTCCTGGGCGGCGTGGGGGGCGTGGTCGGTGGCGACGCAGTCGATCACCCCGGACACGAGCGCCTCCCGAAGGGCCAGGGTGTCGTGGGATTCGCGCAGTGGCGGGTTGACCCGGTAGACCCCGTCGTACGACTCGAGCCGCGTGTCGTCGAGCAGCAGATGGTGGGGGGTGACCTCCGCGGTGATCGAGATCCCCTGCGCCTTCGCCCACTTCAGCAGCTCGACCGTCCCCGTGGTGGAGGCGTGACAGATGTGGACGCGCGCGCCGGCGTCGCGGGCCAGGATCGCGTCGCGCGCGACGATGGATTCCTCCGCCGAACGCGGCCAACCGGTGAGCCCGAGGCGGGCGGCCGTGGGCCCCTCGTGTGCCACCGCACCCTTGGTCAGGCGTGGCTCCTCGGCGTGCTGTGCGATCAACACACCGAGTCCCGCGGAGTATTCGAGGGCGCGACGCATCACCAGCGGGTCGTAGACGCACATGCCGTCGTCGGAGAAGATCTTCACCCGGGCCTCGCCGGAGGCCATCTGGCCCATCTCGGTGAGCTGTTCGCCCTTGAGACCGACGGTCACCGCTCCCACCGGGTGGATGTCGCACAGACCCACGGACCGGCCGATCCGCCACACGGAGTCGGTGACGGTCTGGTTGTCCTGCGGCGGCTGGGTGTTGGCCATGGCGAACACCGCGGTGTATCCGCCCCGCGCGGCCGCCGCGGACCCGGTGGCGACGGTCTCGGTGTCCTCCCGGCCGGGCTCGCGGAGGTGGGTGTGCAGGTCGACGAATCCGGGTAGCAGGACGGCGCCGCCCATGTCGTGGATCTCGGCGTCACCGGGCAGATCGTCACCGGCGTCGGGTCCGACCGCGGCGATGAGACCGTCCCTGACGAGCACGTCGACGGGGTCGCCCTCCCCGTAGGGCCGGACCCGGCGCAGCAGCAGGGTCGGGGGTTCGAGGGCAGTCACTCGGGGTTTCCTTCCGTTCCGACAAGGGTGTGGAGCAGGACCGACATGCGCACGTGGACGCCGTTGGTGACCTGCTGGAGAATCGCCGACGACGGGGCGTCGGCCGTGTCGAACCCGATTTCCATCCCCCGGACCATCGGTCCGGGATGGAGGACGACCGCACTCTCGCGCAGCCGGGATGCACGGGCGGGCCCCAGGCCGTACCGCACCGCGTACTCGCGAGCGGACGGGAAGAACCCGCCGTTCATCCGCTCGGCCTGGACACGCAGCATCATCACCGCATCCGCGCCGGGCAGCTCGGCGTCGAGGTCTGTCGAGGCCCGGACCGGCCAGTCCCCGACACCCACCGGCAGCAGGGTGGGGGGCGCGACCAGCACGACCTCGGCACCGAGGGTCGACAGCAGCAGCGCGTTCGATCGGGCCACCCGCGAGTGCAGGATGTCGCCGACGATCACCACACGGCGGCCCTCGATCCCCCCGAGTCGCTCCCGGATGGTCATCGCGTCGAGCAACGCCTGGGTGGGATGCTCGTGCATGCCGTCACCGGCGTTGATGACCGAGGGGCCGGCCCCGCCGGGGGCGACCCATCCGGCGACCTGGAGGGCGGACCCCGAGGCCGGATGACGCACGATGAGCGCGTCCGCGCCGACGGCGGTCAGCGTCAGGGCGGTGTCCCGCAGAGACTCCCCCTTCTGCACCGAGGAGGCGCTCGCGGAGACGTTGATGACGTCGGCACTCATCCACTTGCCGGCGGTCTCGAAGGAGACCCTCGTCCGCGTGGAGTTCTCGTAGAACACCGTCAGGACGGTCTTGCCCCGGAGGGTGGGCAGCTTACGGACCTCACGACCGAGGAGCGTCTCCTTGAGACGGCCCGCCTCGTCCAGAATCGACAGCGCCGCGTCGCGGTCGAGATCGGCGGCGGAGAGGAGATGCTTCACCGGGCGTCCCCCGCCGTCGGCCTTCTGAGGACGACGGCGTCGACGTCGTCCGTCTCCGTGAGCCGCACCGAGACGCCCTCCTCGCGCGAGGTGGGGACGTTCTTCCCGACGTAGTCCGCCCGGATCGGCAGTTCGCGGTGCCCGCGGTCGACCAGGACGGCGAGTTGGACGCGTGCGGGCCTGCCGAGATCACGCAGCGCGTCGAAGGCCGCCCGGATGGTGCGGCCGGAGAAGAGGACGTCGTCGACCAGGATGACGGTCGCCCCGTCGATACCCTCCGCCGGGACCGTGGTCGGGCTCATCGGGCGGTGTGGTCCTCCGGCGAGGTCGTCCCGGTACAGGGTCACGTCCAGGGAACCGGCGTGTACCGCGGCTCCGCTGAACTCCCGGATGCGTTCGGCCAGTCGGTACGCGAGCGGGACGCCGCGGGTCGGGATGCCGAGCAGGACGACCGGACCCGAATCCGGTGCGTCGGCCGCCGTGCGTTCGATGATCTGGTGTGCCAGGCGGGATACCGTCCTGGCGACGTCGTCAGACGTGAAGAGTGAAACCGAGGTCGTCTCCGAACCGTCAGCGCTCACCGATCACCACCTCCTTGTCCGCCTCTCTGGACGGCTCGTTAAAGGGATAGTTTTCGGATCGAACTCTATCAGTCCTCGTGTGCTGCCTCCGACGGGTCGGGGGTGGGCTCCGACACGTCTGCGGCCGGTTCCGGGTCCAGTGAGGACACCGCGCGTTCGGCGGCCCGGATGTGCTCTGCCAGACCTGCGACACGGTCCAGGACGGCGTTGACGTACGCCACCGACTTCTCGTTGGACAGTTCGGAGATCAACAGCACCGACTGGTCGATCACGATGGCCGCGTCCACGTCCTCGGTGCCGAACAGGAGCTCCCACGCCCCGGCGCGCAACACCGCGCGGTCCACCGCGGGGAGACGCTCGAGCGTCCATTCCCGGAGGTGCTCGGTGATCATGGAGTCGAGACGGTCCAACCGCTCCGCCACCCCCGTCACGATGTCCATCGTGTACGGCGCCACGTCGTGGAACTCCTGCGACTCCTCGCCCATGTGTCGGCGTTCCTCGGCGAGTGCCACCACGTCGGCGTCTCGGAGTTCCGCCTCGAACAACAGGGCCACGGCACGCTTTCGTGCCCGGAACCGGGATCCCCGGCGCCGGTAGTCGACGTCGTCCGACATGGTCAGTCGTTCACCCGGCTGAGGTAACGGCCGTCACGGGTGTCGATCTTCAGCTTGTCGCCCGTGTTGATGAACAACGGGACGCTGACCTCGGCACCGGTCTCGAGGGTGGCCGGCTTGGTGCCTCCCGTCGAGCGGTCTCCCTGCAGGCCCGGGTCGGTGTGCTGGACCAGCAGGTCCACGGACACGGGCATCTCGGCGAAGAGCGCCACACCCTCGTGCATCGAGACCTGGACGCTGGTGTTCTCCATGAGGAAGCGCGCACCGTCCCCCATCACGGTGGGCGAGACGTTGATCTGCTCGAAGTCCTTCTCGTCCATGAGGACGTAGTCCTCACCGTCGCGGTAGAGGAAGGTCATGTCGCGGCGGTCCACCGTGGCGGTCTCGACCTTGACCCCGGCATTGTAGGTCTTGTCGACGGTCTTGCCCGTGACGACGTTCTTGATCTTGGTCCGGACGAAGGCAGGGCCCTTACCGGGCTTGACGTGCTGGAACTCCTGGATCTGCCACAGGTTCCCCTCTTCCTTGAGGACGAGGCCGTTCTTGAAGTCGGCGGTGGACGCCATGGTCGGTTCTCCTTCGCGAGTCATCGGCGGGCGGCCGTGCACCGGCGCCGCGCGCATGTTCCTGGGTCGGTTGCTCAGAGCACGCTGAGCGCCGTCGACGTGGTGGTCAGGGACCTACCGCCCCCGCCGGTGACGGCCACGGTGTCCTCGATTCGGATCCCTCCGAGACCCGGGAGGTAGACCCCGGGCTCGATGGTGATCACATCGCCGTCGGACAGTGTACTCGCGGATCTGCTGGACACCGCGGGCGCTTCATGGACGTCCAACCCGACCCCGTGCCCCAGCGAGTGGCCGAAGTACCCGCCGAACCCGGCGTCGGAGATGATGTCGCGACTCACCGCGTCGAGTTCCGAACAGGACAACCCCTCGCGAACCGCGGACACACCGGCGAGCTGGGCGCGCCTGACGACCTCGTAGGCGTCGAGGAGTCGATCGGCCGCGCCGCCCAGGGCGACGGTACGGGTGCAGTCGGAGGCATAACCGGACACCGTCGCACCGAAGTCCACCACGACGAGATCGCCGACGGCGAGCAGCCTGTCCCCCGGGACATGGTGCGGATGCGCGCCGTTGGGCCCGGAGGCGACGATGGTCTCGAAGGCCACGCCGTCGGAGCCCGCTCGACGCATCGCGTGTTCGAGGTCCGCGGCGACCTCCCGCTCGCTACGGCCCTCGGCGAGCAGGCCGTGGGCCAGCAGATGGTTCCAGGACTCGTCCACGACCCGGCAGGCACGCTCGATGAGCCCGATCTCGACGGGGTCCTTCGCCCGCCTGACCTGCTCCACCAGCCCGCGGGTCTCGACGACCGGTGTCTCGGCCGCCCCGATCTCCGTGAGAACCCTGCGCAGGGCGGTCGCCGCGGACAGGGTCAGGTCGTCGGCCTCCACCGCGAGGGGAGCGTCCGCAGGACCCCGGCGACGTCCGAGCACGCCCGTGACGTACTCGCGTGAGATCACGTGCCCGACATTCGGGGCCTGCTCGACCACCTGGAGCTCGTACCGCGAATCCGTGCACAGGACCGCCTCGCCGTCGTCCTGGACGAGGACGGCCCCGCCGGACCCGCGGAACCCGGTGAGGTAGGCGATGTTCCGCGCATCGGTGACCAGGAGCGCACCGGCCCCCGCGTCGGCGGTCGCGGAGGCGACCGCACGTCGACGGGCCGCCAGACGGTCGTTCACAGCAGGACCCCGCCGCCGCTGGGCTTGTTCCCCTCCGAGATCGCGGCATAGGCCGCGGTCATCAGGGACGGGTCGGGGGCCTCCATGCGTGCTGGTCGGGCCAGCCCGTCGAGGACCACCAACCGGAGGAAGCCGGAGTGGTTCTTCTTGTCCCCCGCCATCAGCTCGAGCAGCCGCGGGAACGCGTCGTCGTGGTATCCGGTGGGCAGGCCGAGTGAGGCCAGTATCGATGCGTGCCGGTCGGCCGTCGCGTCGTCCAGACGACCGGCCAGACGGGCCAACTCCGCCACGAAGCACATGCCCACGCTCACGGCCGCCCCGTGCCGCCAGCGGTACTGTTCACGACGCTCGACCGCATGTCCGAGGGTGTGTCCGTAGTTGAGGTTCTCCCGGGGACCGGACTCCCTCAGATCCCGGCCCACCACGTCGGCCTTGACCTGGACGCTCCGGCGGATGAGCTCGACGATCGTCTCCCCGGTCGGGTCGAGCGCGGCCTGCGGGTCGGCCTCGATGAGATCCAGGATCTCCGGGTCCGCGATGAAGCCGCACTTGACCACCTCGGCCATGCCGGAGATCAGCTCGTTGCGCGGCACGGACTCGAGGGTCGCGGTGTCGACGAAGACGGCGGCCGGCTCGTGGAAACTGCCCACGAGATTCTTGCCCGCGTCGGTGTTGATGCCGGTCTTGCCCCCCACCGCGGCGTCAACCATGGCGAGCAGCGTGGTGGGGATGTGGATCACCCGGACCCCGCGCATCCAGGTGGCGGCCACGAAGCCGGCGAGGTCTGTCGCCGCCCCGCCTCCCAGGCTCACCACGGTGTCCTTACGGCCCAGCCCGATCTTGCCGAGTACGTCCCAGCAGTAGCCCACCACGGCCAGGTCCTTGCCGGCCTCGGCGTCGGGGATCTCCACGCGGTGTGCGTTGACACCGGCCTCGGCAAGCTGTTCTCGCAGGGCCTCGGCGGTCTGGGTCAACGGTGGCTGGTGGAAGATCGCCAGGTTGCGCGACGACGAACACGCCTCCAGGATCTCCGGCAGTAGTCCGCGGCCGATCACCACGGGGTACGGATCGGCGGACCGCACGTCCACCACCACGGGGTCGGTATTGTTCCGGTCTCGGTTCATGATGGACTCCCGCTCATCGCTCGACTACTCACGCTCGTACCCCGTCTCTCGCCGAACTCACGATCGGTCCCAGGCACCCCGCACGTGCGGGTCACCGGACTCGAGTCTGTCGACGATCTCCGTCACCACCTTGCCCGAACTCCGGCGTTCCGTGCTCACGGTCGACCACGCCACCTCCCGGTAGAACGGTGACCGCTCGGTCAGCAACGCCTGGTATCGCGCCGTCACGTCGCCGCCCGCGAGGAGTGGGCGTCCGGGACCACGGGACCTGCGTACACCCTCGGCCACCCCGATGGTCAGATGGATCACCCGGTGGCCGCGGAGCCGTCCGCGTGTGGTCGCCGAGAGCACGGCGCCGCCTCCCAGCGACAGGACACCGTCGAAGGATTCGAGCGCCTCCCCCACGACCTTCTCCTCGATCGCGCGGAACGCGGGTTCACCGTCGTCCGCGAAGATCTCGGGAATCGACCGTCCCTCGGACTCCTCGATCATCTGATCGGCGTCACGGAACGGTACGTCGAGCCGCCGGGCGAGCTTGCGTCCGATGGTCGTCTTGCCGGCACCCGGCGGACCCACCAGGACGGCGACCGGCCGTGCCGGATCGCTCATACCGGATCCGAGTCCCAGTCCAGTCTCGCCGCCACGGCGTCGAGGTAGCCCTGCACGTTGCGTCGGGTCTCCGACACCGAGTCCCCGCCGAACTTCTGCAGGACGGACCGTGCCAGGACCAGCGCGACCATGGATTCCGCGACCACTCCCGCAGCGGGGACCGCGCACACGTCGGAACGCTGGTGGATGGCGGTGGCACCGGATCCGTCGGACATGTCCACGGTGCTCAGCGCGCGGGGGACGGTGGAGATGGGCTTCATGGCGGCGCGGACCCGGAGGGCCTGACCGTTGGTCATCCCCCCTTCGAGGCCACCCGCACGGTTGCTCCGGCGTCCCACACCGTCCGCTCCGCGCACCATCTCGTCGTGGGCCACGCTGCCCCGTCGACGGGCGGTCTCGAAACCGTCGCCGACCTCGACTCCCTTGATCGCCTGGATCCCCATGAGGGCCCCCGCCAGTTGGGCGTCGAGGCGCTCCTCGCCGGACACGTGCGAACCGAGTCCGATGGGCAGACCGTGGACCACCACCTCGACCACGCCGCCGAGCGTGTCACCGGCCTTCTTGGCCGCCTCGATCTCGGCGATCATCAAGTCCCCGCTCGCGGCGTCGAACGCGCGCACGGGGCTCTCGTCGATGGCCGGCAGGTCGGCGAACGAGGGCTCGGGCCCGACGTAGGGCTCCGAGGCGCCGATGGAGATGACGTGGGACAGCACTTCCACTCCCAGGACCTCGCGTAGCAGCGCCCGGGCGACCGTCCCCGCCGCGACCCTGGCGGCGGTCTCGCGGGCGCTCGCGCGTTCCAGGACCATGCGGGCATCGTCGAAGTCGTACTTCAGCATCCCGGCGAAGTCGGCGTGGCCCGGGCGCGGTCGGGTGAGCGTGGCCGCGCGGGCCTTGTCCTCGATCGCGTCGGGGTCGATGGGATCCGCCGACATGATCTGTTCCCACTTGGGCCACTCGGTGTTCCCGACCTCGATCGCGATGGGCGAACCCATGGTGCGACCGTGCCGGACGCCAGCGAGCACCCTCACCGCGTCGGCCTCGAACTTCATCCGGGCGCCGCGGCCGTAGCCCAGGCGGCGGCGGGCGAGCTGCGAGGCGATCTGCTCGCTCGTCACCTCGACCCCCGCGATGACGCCCTCGACGATCGTCACTAGGGCCTGGCCATGCGATTCTCCGGCGGTGGTCCACTTCAGCACGTTGCCGATCATCCCACGTCCGGGTCTCACCCGGCACATCAGGCCCGCGTCGCCGCCGAGGTCCGTGTCCGCGAGGCGATGGAGGCCTGGTGCGGTGTGGTGCCGGTGAGGCGCCGGAACGCGTGGATGAAGCTCGACGCCTCGGCGTATCCCAGGCGGATCGCGACGTCCTCGACCGAGAGCAGACCGGTGGCGAGCATCCTCTCCCCCAACTCGACCCGGACGTCGTCCAGCAGGCGCTGGTACGAGGTGCCCTCGTCCGCCAGGCGCCTCCGCAGGGTGCGTGGACTCACCCCCAGTTCGGCGGCCACGGAGGACATGGGTGCCCCCTGGGAGAGACGTCCGGTGATCCCGACCCGGACTCGGCTGCTCACCGGCCCGCGGGTCCGGCGGGTCGCGGCGAGGTCCCTGCAGAGCGACTCCGCCACGGCCACCGCCGCGGTACTGCCCTGCGGGAGGGGACGGTCGAGGTGGACGGCGTCGAAGACCGCCGTGACCCCGTCGCCGCGGTCGGACGAGGACACCACCGTGCCCAGTCGCTCGCGGTAGACGGCGAGTGTCTCGGCAGATCGCCCACCGGCGAACGTGACCCCGGTGAAGGGGAGACCACCGGGGACCAGGTCCCCGAGGACGGAGTGGATCGCGAAGAGATCCCGGTCCACCAGGAACTCGCGGACGTCCTCCGGAAGGGTCGCGTCCCCCAGTCGGACCTCGATGCGGTCCCCGGTCGACTCCACCCGGATCGTGCTGAAGATGTAGCTCAGGTCGATGAAGCGCAGGGTCATGGCGATCACGTCGCGGAGCGTGGGGCTGGACAGCAGGGCGTATCCGAGGATCCCGAAGGTCGTCAGCCGGTAGGCGGCCCCGACCTCGGCGGCGAGGGCGGGACGATCGCCCGCGGCGGCGCGGAGGTTGCGGATCGCGGTCAGCTCCTGTGCGGGCGCCACCAGTAGATCAGGGTTCGCGAGTTCGGCCGGGCTGAGACCGACCCCGCGCAGGATCGTGCCCGCCTCCACGCCGAGTGTGTCGCCGGCCTCGACGAGCACACCGACCCCGGTGGCCGAACGCGGGAAGTCCCAGTGCGGAACCGCGGGGTCGTCCCAGGAGGTCATGGCCGGAATTATGGATTATCCGTCCGAGAAAGTCTGTGGCCACGCCGGGCCGACGCAATACGGTCACACCATGACTTCTTCTCCCTCCCCCGCGAGCAGCACCCGACGTCGCCCGCGCGTCCTCATCATCGGTGCGGGATTCGGCGGCCTGGGCGCCGCCTACGAACTCACCCGTGACGGCCTCGCGGACGTGACGATTCTGGAGAAGGCCGACGACGTGGGTGGGGTGTGGAGGGACAACACCTACCCGGGAGCGGCCTGTGACGTCCCGTCGAACCTGTACTCGTACTCGTTCCACCGCAAGACGGACTGGGGCCGCCGCTACGCCGAGCAGCCGGACATCCTGTCCTACATCCGCGAGACCGCGGACCGGTACGGCCTACGGGACAAGGTCCGCACAGGGATCGAGGTGACCTCGGCCACCTTCGACGAGGACACCGCCACGTGGACGGTGCTCTCCAGCGCCGGCGAGTCCTTCGAGGCCGACGTCCTGGTCCCCGCGATCGGGCAGCTGTCCCGTCCGGCCTACCCGGACATCCCGGGGCTGGAGACGTTCGCCGGCCCGTCGTTCCACTCCGCCCGGTGGCGGCACGACGTGGATCTCACCGGCAAGCGGGTGGCGGTTCTGGGTACCGGGGCCTCGGCGATCCAGTTCGTCCCCCGCATCCGTGAGGCCGCGTCCCACGTGACGGTCTACCAACGCTCGGCACCGTGGGTGGTGCCGAAGCCCGACCGTGCCTACACCGACGCGCACCGCACCGCGTTCGCCCGTGTCCCCGGCCTCGTCCCCGCGATGCGTGGGGCCATCTGGGAGGCCACGGAGGCCATCGGCCTGGCCCTGACCTCCGCGCGGCCACTGGCCCGGATCCTCAGCGGGCTGGCCAGGGCCAACCTCAGGCTGACCGTCCGGGATCCGGCGCTGCGGGCCGCACTCACCCCGACGGAACCGATCGGGTGCAAACGGATGCTGTTCAGCAACGAGTGGTATCCCGCGCTCGCCCGACCGGACGTCGACGTGGTGACCGACGGCGTCGCCGAGGTGGTCCCCGACGGGATCGTCACGGCTGACGGACGGCTGCACCCCGCCGACGTCATCGTCTACGGCACCGGCTTCAAGGCCACCGAGTTCCTCGCGCCCATCACCGTGCGGGGGCGCGGGGGCCGGGATCTGCACGAGCAGTGGCGCGAGGGCGCACGGGCGTACCTCGGGATGGCCGTGCCGGGTTTCCCCAACATGTTCCTGATCTACGGCCCCAACACCAACCTCGGGAGCAGCTCGATCATCCTCATGATGGAACAGCAGGCCCGGTACATCCGCCAGATCGTCGAGGAACTGGCACACGCGGAGCGGCCCGCGGCCCTCGAGGTACGCCGCGAGGTCGACGACACCTACGACGCCGAGATCCTGCGTCGCCTCGACGACTCGGTCTGGAGCGGGTGCGACTCCTGGTACAAGGCGGACTCGGGGAGGGTCACCACCAACTGGCCCGGATTGGTCCACGAGTACCAGCGACGGACCCGCTCCG